>CAYJOT010000018.1:0-14265 GCA_964371935.1 uncultured Candidatus Saccharibacteria bacterium
CTTATACTATACTCTCCGCGAAACCGCCGTGGCGGAAGAGGAAAGCTCTCGCGTCGAGACACGCCCTCGCCTAAAGTGTGCGAGATAACTCGCGTCCATACGAGAATAAGTGGGTAGCATTGTCGTCTGACTATACCCATGTAATTGCCAGCGGAGACACGCTCCGAGAGACCGCAGCGCAGGTAGGCGTGGATGAAAAAGAGCACGCGGTTTTCCATAAGGTGCTTCCCTTTGATGCGTACTACGAACCGCTGTTGCTATGAAATATGAGTATGGGATAACCTATCCCCCGGATGCAGACGGCAGATTTCGCAAGCGACCACTGGTCGAAATTGAGATTGTTGGTCCACAGGGGAAGCTGAAAGAACTGGCGCTGGTATATTCGGGTGCGGATCGTTCGCTGTTCCATCGTGAGATTGCCGAGTACCTTGGGATTGACTTAACACACGCCGAACGACGCAGAACAATCGGGGTCACCGGAGAGGCAGAGGTGTTGTACGCCGAGGTGGCCATCACCCTTGCGGGTGCGCCAAAGCAGATACGCCCTCCAGTCGGTTTTATTGACACGCCGTATGTGAGCGCATTGCTTGGCCAAGAGGGATTTTTTGATGCACACCGCATCACTGGTTGACACAAGCATCTTTGCTCCGCGTGTGCATAACCGTGGGGTTTTTCAATTTGACTTTTTTGTCAGGAATATGATAGACGTTTTCTCCAAGTTTCATGACGCTATTGAAGAAGCGGAAAGATTGTTCGCGGCTCTCAATCTCGAATAGCCGTATTCCTCCGGACAGCAATCTTTGCTCCGCGTGTTCATAGCGGCGGAGCTTTTCAATTTGACTTTTTTTTTGTCAGGAATATGATAGACATATAAATCTTTAGTTCTATGATTTTTGTTCGCAAACTCCTGTGGGACGCGTGGAATGTCGCCCATATTGCCCGTCATCGCGTGGTGCCGGAAGAGGTAGAACAAGTTTGCCATGATGCGCCGTTTACGAGCGAGACCTATCGTGGTCGTCTGCGAGTCATAGGTGCTACGCCTGAGGGCAGGATATTGACGATTATCCTGGCCCCAAGCGGAAAAAGCGAAATCTATTATCCAGTGACCGCCCGTCCGGCTGATCGCAAAGAACGGGCAGTATACATCCAATCGTCAACAGAATAGTATTTATGACAACAAAAAGGACAACAAAAATGAACCATGATATGGCTCAATGCGTAACTCTTAAAGAGGAGGCGAAGTTTTGGGATACGCACAGCACTGCTGATTATGAGGACGGGTTTAGGCCCGTCCATGTCCGGTTTGGGAAAAAACTGTCTGATATGGTCATACTTCGTTTTGACCCCAAGACGCTTCAGAAGATACGCCTCCTCGCGCAGGCAAAAGGCACGGAACCTATCAACCTAATGCGGAGATGGATACTTGAACGCCTGACACAAAAGGCATAATTACAAAGGCATAATTACAGTGGACGATCTCTCGTCTGCTACCGGTTTTAAAATTGACTTTTTTGTAGAAAAACGCACTCTTGACAATGTATAGCTTGGTATATACACTTGCTGTATGAAGGCGTCTGGCAACATATCGGGGTTTGAGTGGGATGCGCACAACAAAGACAAGAATCTCATTGCCCACGGAGTGACTAACGAAGAATGCGAGGAAGCATTCTTTGATCCGGATAAAAAGATTTTGGAGGACACGATTCACTTCACTGCGCGACCTGAACAAGCGGGAACAAAAACTATATGAAGAAGCAGCTTAAGGTCCCGCAATTTAAAAATGAGGATGAGGAGCGTAAATTCTGGTCCCGCGTTGACTTGAGCGAATATTTTGTGTCGCGCGATTTCAAATCCGGCGCATTTCCGAATCTGAAGCCCTCTTCCCGCTCCATCTCGCTCCGCCTGCCGGAATATATTTTGGCGCGCCTGAAAGAGCAGGCGCACGCGCTCAACATACCCTATCAGTCGCTCATGAAGCAGTATATCGCCCGCGAAACATTGCGGAAATCCTGACAGGCGTGCTATACTTTCGATGAAACCGCCGTGGCGGAAGAGTCCTCAGACGGTAGATATGTTTCTCGCGCGCATGCGTAAGAAAGCTGGAACAGCCCGGGAGTTCCAGTGGATAACCCGCCGTCGTCAAATGTAGACGCAGGGGTTTGATCACTACGTTCTATGGAGCGTCGCACAAGACCCCGCCTAAAGTGTGCGAGACAACTACGGCATATCCGGTGACTTATAAGGGAACTCCGGATCGGCGGTTTTGTAAAAACTCTCCGCGTCACGCGAAGAGTTTTTGTTTGACGAACGATGTGCGTCTGCTGCCGGTTTTAAAATTGACTTTTTTGATCATTGACTCATTTTGAAGCATGCGGTAGGATACATATATGCAAACACAAGTCAAACAAAAAAGAGTGCGGGTGCCAATGGGGTCGCGCGCTACTTCTACCGTTACTGTTCCGAAATGGATAGGCGAAATCGCTCCTCGCTCGCGGCCGTGCTTGTTGAGATTGAACGTCAGTTACGGTAGCGGTTTTTTTGTTTCTCTCCTGTGCAACACCCAGTGTTTAACAGTCAGGGTTGTTTCAGTTTGATCTTCGTGCGCTTGGTCGGAGTAGCAGCATGCCTGGAAAAATTGATGCCGAGCGGTTTGAGCCAGACATAATAGCGCTGCGCCGGATCGTTTTCAAGCGCGAGCATTTTTGCCGCGTTTTTGCTTTGCATGGTCATTTTTACCAAAAGCGGAGCTAACATACCGGCCATTGCAACTTCCTTATCTTTGTGTCTGCTGAGCCGGGCCAGTTCGCGATCATGTTGGGCGAGTGATTCGCGGGCAAAGTCGTAGTTCGGATTGAGTTTGAGCGCAAGCTCGATGAAATATCTGCCGCCAATCTCGTTAAGGGCGATCATACATACTCCTTTGTTGGCAAACAGCCGATACACTTCCCGGGTCGTGGTGCGCTGATCCAGTAAATGGCCGAATGCCCGATCAAACAAAGCAAGCGCTTTTTCAATTTTTCCCCTTTTCATCTGCTCTATACCGCGGCCGTAGATTTGATGCCATTTGAGTGGTTCCATAATATCGTGGCGGAAGCGCGGCTTGCGCTCCAATTCCGCCAACTCCGCATCGGTATACTGTGGCGGTTCTTCGCGGCGAATCGTGTTGTTCAGTGCCATCACCGCCTTCATCAATTCGTCAACGTCTGCTCCTGATGCGTCCTCGTTCGCTAAACCAATGAGCAGGGCTGCCGGAGAAAATGCGGTTTCCTCGGAAGTGTTTTGTATCCATGCGATCACCCGCCGTATTGAAATAAACGGCAAAACATCGCACGCCTTCATGGCTTTTTGCAAACGCGTTTTTGCTTCTGCGACCGTAGTCGCGAACTCTCCGAATGTTTCTTCCTCAGCGCCTTTTTTCGGCTTTCCGCGATTCGGAGCATACCATAGATGATAAATTTCTTTGGGTGTTATTGGTTTTCCAGGGTGAGTGTAGAGTTTTCCTACATTGTCGCTCAACTCGCTATGCATACTGCCAACGAGACCTCCCACAAATTCATACCGCTCACCAACTCGGCCAACCCGCGCAGTAATCGCTTCATGAATACGAAGAAAGGGGGCCGCGCTGTATTCCCGTACAGTATAGCGTTTGCCATTCGCGAAACTTTCCACCTCAACTCGTCCGGGTACCGATGATATCACTTTGAAAAAGCCGTATTCATTCTCTCGCAATAAATCCGCATAGACCGTCATGTCCGCGGGAGACATGCCTGCGGGGTTTCCCTCGTACCATTCGCGAAGCGGCGTCCGTCCGCTCACAAGCTTGAAATCATAAATGAACCATTCGTGAAAATAACGATGCGCGGGCGAGCTGCCATCAGCGAAATCAGGCGCCACTACGGGCAGTTCATGAACTGATTTTATTTTGAAAAACTCCCGCAGTGCACGGTCAATATCCCCGTCTGAAGCCGGATTTTGGAAAAAATAAGCTATGATATCACTGATGGTTCCCGCGCGCATTTGGTAAATAAAATATCATGACCGGTAGTGGACGATCTGTGTCTGCTGCCGGTTTTTAAGATTCTATCGCAATCCAAGAATCTCTTTTGCGGTTTTTGGCGCTTCCGTCCGGAAATATGCTTTGATGCGTTTCCAATCGGTATTGAAGAAGAGGCGCGGCATGTGATCTGCACCGTGCCGTGTTGTAGGTATGGCTCTCTTGTGACAAAAAATCGAGCGCCTTTTTTGTCGCGTTCGGCAGGACTTCTTCATGGAATTTTATTATCGGCGGGTGAGCGCTTCCCATAGAGGACGAGTTTGTGGATGAAGGACCCGCGACTTTTTTATAATCTCCCGAATCAGCGCATGAGGATAGTAGGCATACATCCATCGTGTTTCCGCATCATTGCCGAAATCTAAAATTCGCTCGATGATGTAACGAGCGTATTTCTTTGAGTCAAGATCTTTCGGATCAATGTCCCAGAAAAGCGATTGGCGAAACCGAATGACCCCACCCTTCTTCTTTGGTAGTAATCGTAGTAATGCCATTCTTGTCATGTTCCCAGTATATCACATGTAATCTGCAAAATCCATAGGTTGTACCCGTCCACCTCATTTTGACAAAAATGTGAAAACGGCATATAAGAAGAGTAGCTTTTTGAAATTTTTGCGGCATAGCAGAGGAGGAAAGATATGACCGAGACGGATATTACGCGCGCAAAGAGAGAGTTTCTGGCGTTTTGGCGGGAGCATTTTCCGGAACAACTGACCATGAGCCGCGAGAAGGCGTTGGTCTATGCCAATGATACGGCTGACGGGGCGTTTAATACTACGCGTCAGGATCAGGATATGATCGGGTATCAGAACAAAGTTGCAGAAGTGTATGGCGCGTATGCCGCGGCCGACATGCAAGAGGCGATCATCGGCCATATATTGGAGCGGGTGAGATTCCCGCAGGAATTGCTGGTATCGTTCGGGTGCGGCCCCGCGGCTTTTGAACTATGGCTCCTTGCGACCGGACATATTCAACAGGTCGTATTAGTGGATCATAGTCCGGCAATGCTTGCTCGCGCCCGCGCCATCGCGGAATACGCAGGAGTAGCGGAGCGGATTGCGACTGATGTGGCCGACGTGACAGGGCATCGTCTCAAAGAGACGTGCGCGGACGCGGTGTTTTGCGTAAATGCCATGCACTGGAGCAGAAATTGGCGGCAGTGGATTGCGGAATGCGCTCATGTTGCCAAAGACAACGCCGATGTTTTCTTAAGCTGCTCGTTACGCACGCTTCGAAGCGATATACGGATCCCGCGTCTGGAACAGGCGGTGAGAGCAAAATTCAATATTCGTTATCAAGGCACGTTGGTACCACCGCAACAGATCGGAGGGATGATCGTCCAATCAACAAGATATGTCGTGGTGTGCAGGAGGAAACGTAGATAAGATGCTCGCATAATGCGGGCGTTTTTTGACATATTGAATTTTTTATCAAAGTGCGCTACACTCTACTCATGCTTCCTTCATTTCTGCATAAATATTTTTGGGATACGGATGCGAAAAAATTAGACGTGAAGAAAAATGAGCCGTATATTATTGAGCGGATTCTTGAGCACGGGGATCAAGATGCGGGACAATGGATGATGCGCATGTATGGACGCGAGGCGGCCGCAAAGGTTTTGAAGCAATCCCGGGCACTTTCTTTGAAGAGTGCGTCTTTTTGGGGGTTTTTATTAAGAGTTCCAAGGTCACAAATTTTATGTTTATCAAAACAGTTCCGGACGCGCTCACGCGCAATTTGGAGTCGTTAGGAAAAGAAAAAGCCGTCGAGCAATTTTATCTTGCCGGCGGCACGGCCCTTGCGTTGCAACTTGGGCATCGGCTGTCGTATGATCTTGATTTTTTTACCGAGCAGGATTTTTCCGAAAAGAAACTTGTGGAAATACTCGGACGGCTCGGAGAACTCTCGGTGGATCATCGAGCGGAAGATACGCTGCTTGGCTCGCTCAACGGTGCGCGCATCAGTTTTTTTTGGTACCGGCATCCGCTGTTGTTTTCCCCAGTTTCGTTTCTCAACATCCGGCTTGCGGACGTCCGGGATATTGGTGCTATGAAGCTCGATGCGATTCAGAGCAGAGGGAAAAAGCGAGATTTTATTGATCTTTGGGCGATCATGCAGCAGGGCATTACCATCGGAGATTTACTGGGTTTGTTTGAAAAAAAGTATACAGGAGTTTCGTACAATACCCAGCACATCATGAAATCGCTTGTCTATTTTGCCGATGCCGAACAGGATGAGATGCCGCGCATGTTTGCAGAGGTCTCATGGAAAGAAGTAAAAAAATATATTGAGCAGGAAGTCCGGCAGTTTGTTAATAACAAAGAGCGGTAATTATTTTTATGAAAAAGAACATGAAAAACGAAAAGAATGGGCGGAATCCGAAAGACAACGAACAGGTGCGGAATTTTCCGCGGCAATTTTTGTATGCGTTGTTGATTTTGATGGCGCTGGCCATGCTGTACTCGACGATCGCGGGGTCGCCGGGAAATAAAAAGGAACTCTCGCTTTCCGAGGTGGTAGGAAAGATCAATGCGGGCGAGGTGGGGGAGATTTCAGTGCTGGATTCGGAGCTCACGATACAGCTGAAAAATGGGGAGCAGTTTCGGGCGCAAAAAGAACAAGAAGCCGGGTTTACCGAGACGCTGCGCAATTACAATGTTGATACAAGCAAGCTCAAAGACGTGAAGATCGAGGTGAAGACGCGCGGGTTTATGAACACGCTGCTTGGCATTGTGGTGCCGGTGCTGGGCCCGGTTGTACTGATCGGATTTTTCATCTGGTTTATGGCGCGGCAGGTCCAGCGCGGGTCTATGCAGGCGCTTACGTTTGGCCAGTCGCGCGCGCGGCTGATTAGTCCGGATGACGGCAAAGAGAAAATTACGTTCAAAGACGTTGCCGGCGTAAAGGAAGCAAAAGCGGAACTTGTAGAAGTGGTTGATTTTTTAAAGAACCCTAAAAAGTTTTTGGACATCGGCGCGAAAATTCCCAAAGGAGTTTTAATGATGGGTCCGCCGGGCGTTGGGAAAAGCTTACTTGCAAAAGCCGTGGCCGGCGAAGCAGGAGCGCCGTTCTTTTATATGTCGGCCTCGGAATTTATCGAGATGTTCGTAGGGGTGGGCGCGTCGCGCGTGCGGGATCTTTTTAAGCTTGCAAAGAAAGCGGCGCCGGCGATCATTTTTGTGGACGAGCTTGACGCCATCGGCAGGATCCGGGGCGCGGGCATTGGCGGGGGACACGACGAGCGCGAGCAGACCCTGAATCAGATTTTGGTTGAGATGGACGGCATGGAAACGAATGACCGCATCATTATTTTGGCGGCCACGAATCGTCCCGATGTGTTGGATCCGGCACTCTTGCGCCCGGGCAGATTTGATAGGCGCGTGGTGCTTGATCTGCCGGACATCAACGACCGCGTGGCCATCCTGGAAATTCACGCACGCAACAAACCAATTGAGGAAGACGTGCGATTGCGCGTGATTGCAGAGCGTACGCCCGGGTTTTCCGGAGCAGACCTTGCAAATCTGGTCAACGAGGCCGCAATTTCCGCGGCGCGCGAGGACCGGAAAAAAGTGGGGCAGATGGATTTGATCAACTCAATTGAGAAAGTCATGCTTGGGCCGGAGCGCAAGAGCCATATCTTGAGTGTTGAGGAGAAAAAAATAGCCGCGTATCACGAAGCAGGACACGCCTTGGTGGCCACTTCGCTCACCCATGCGGATCCAGTGCACAAAGTGTCTATTGTTTCGCGCGGCCGCGCCGCCGGGTACACGCTCAAACTGCCGAGCGAAGACCGCCATATGTATACGCGCTCGCATTTTCTTGATGAGATGGCGTCTGCGCTTGGCGGGTATGCCGCGGAAAAATTAGTATTTGGCGAGCTGACCACGGGTCCGTCCGATGATCTGCAAAAAGCTGCGGCGGTTGCGCGAAGCATGGTAATGCGGTTCGGCATGTCTGAAAAAATCGGCCCGTCCGTGCTTGGCGAGCGTGAGGAGATGATATTCCTCGGCCGTGAACTTACCACCGAGCGCAATTACTCCGAGGAGACCGCGCGCGTGATAGACCAAGAGGTCAAGCATCTTATTGACGATGCATATAATCGCGCATGCGAAGTGCTTACCCAGCGGCGCAAGAAACTTGACGCCATCGCCAATTATCTGATTGAACACGAAACCATCGAGCGCGCCGATTTTGAAGCGCTCGTGAAAGAGAAGGGGGCGTAATATAACTTTGACTTTTCATTGCCGGGCAGGTACTATGGCACTATGAGCAAAAAAGTGCCAAAAATTCCCCTTATTAATATAAGAAAATACGGAGGGAAGCAGGTTGCTATTGTGGAAGGCAGGGTGATTGCATCAGGCCGTACTCTAGAAGAGGTGATTCGGCGGGCAAGGATGCGCGCTCCTTTACGGCCGCTTCATGAGATCAGTATCTTTTCCGTGCCAAAGACGCTCGCGGTAATCTACTATCATGCCCGCCAATGACATTATTGTTTTCCCGTATGGTGTGAGATTGCGCGACAGAGGAATGTTTGATACGTTTCCGGTTGCGGAGGTTTTCTTCCCGCATAAAAAAGGCGAGTGGCTCTCGCTTTTTTTGGTGGTTGATTCCGGAGCGGCTATATCAGCGCTTCCAAAAAGCGACGCAGGAATGTTCGGGGTTGATGCTGAAAAAGGTGCGCCAATGCTCATCTCCGGTGTTGGCGGAATAGCAGTAAAAGGATGGCAACAAAATATCGAAGTTCGTCTGGGCACCAAACTGATTGATCTTCCCATTGTGTTTCTTGACGATGATCTCGCTCCGCGTATCTTGGGGCGGCTGGGCGTTTTCTCTCGCTTCACCATGATTTTTGAGGAGGCAAAAAAGCGCAGTGCATTTTTGGAAAAATCTTCGGCGTCCAGCCGTCGTATCCGGATGATACTTAATCGCGCGTCTTCATAACAACGGGTTGGTAACATGGGTCAGGGGCACGTAGCTCAGTGGTAGAGCAGGCGACTTATAATCGCCAGGTCGCAGGTCCGATCCCTGCCGTGCCCATTTTTTTCTCCGCATTGAGTTTTGTTTTTTGATTTAAATATGCTACAAGATGGGTAATCTTCGTCCTTTACCAAAGAGGGGGAACGGTTATGAAAGCGAGACGCAATTTCGCGGTCTTTTATATTTTTGAATGTCGGAAAGAGCGGACGGACGGAACTGGGGCGCGGTGCGGATGGCAGGTAAGAGTTGGAGAAGGGCGAGTCTCGCGCGTAAGAGACGGCAACCGCACGCGTGAGATTTTGGATTTTTGTAAACGGTGTCGGAGACAGGGGAGAGTACAGGATGGCGAGCGCTGCACGTTTTATTTTCTCCGGCGCGAAACCAAAAGCCGCCGAGCACTTGAAGATATTACTCTCATTCCGTTTGGAGAATTCTTGACTGGAAATTGTTGAACAAGTCGTGACAGAGATGTCACGACTTTGCTATTCCCAATGTGCTGTGTGCTCCAATTCCGCAAGATGCTGGCGGAGCAACGGGTGTTGTTTGAGCGTCGGGTCTTTTTTGGCGAGGGCGATTGCCTCGGTGCGCACCGTTTGGATCAATTTCGCGTTGCGGAGCGCCTCTTTGCTGATGTCGGAGATGCCCCATTGCTCGGTGCCAAATATGCTGCCGGGGCCGCGTATCTGCAGGTCATATTCGGCAAGTTCAAATCCGTTTTTGGCGTCCACGATGGCCTGCAGCCGCCGGGTGACTGCGTCGTCTTCGGTTGGAAATAAAATGCAGTATGACTGCCGCTCGCCTCTGCCTACGCGCCCGCGAAATTGGTGCAGCTGTGCGAGGCCGAACCGCTCGGCACCCTCGATTACCATGATGTTCGCATTGGGCATGTCTACGCCAACCTCGATTACCGAAGTTGAGACCAGCAGATCAATCTTGCGATTTTGGAACCGCTCCATAATCTCTTTTTTTTCTTTGGCTTTTAATTTGCCGTGCAGCATGGCGATGCGAAGATCCGGAAAAGTTTCGCGCGATAACTTTTCATACTCTTGTTTCACCGCCTTTACATCGGAAACATTGGAAACTGGAAACTGGAAACTGGAAACTGGAAAATTCAAATTTGTCGCTCCGGCTTCCGGCTTCCGGTCTCCGGTCTCTATCTTGGGGCAGACCACGAATGCCTGCCCGCCTGAGGAGATTTCTTTTTTAATGAATGCGTACGCTTGGTACCGGTCTCTGGGCTGCACGATCTGTGTGATAATCTTTTTTCGTGATGCGGGAATTTCATCAAGCACCGAAAGATCAAGATCGCCATAGACCGTAAGTGCGAGCGTGCGCGGGATTGGGGTCGCAGTCATAGATAAGAAATGCGGGATCATCGCTTGTTTATTTTCTTTTTGGTCTCCGGTATCCGGCTTCGCGTTTCTCAAGAGTGCTGCGCGTTGTTCAACGCCAAACCGGTGCTGCTCGTCTATGATAATGAGCCCAAGTTTCTGAAATTCAACATTTTTTTGGATAAGTGCATGCGTGCCAATAATAATGTCAAAAGGTTTACCCCGCTCTCGAGATCCTCGACCCTCTTGAAGAGGAGCACCATCGAGGGGTTTGACGGGTTTGTGTTTTTCAGAACCGGTACGCAATCCGATTGATATATCAAATGGCGCAAGCGCTTTTTGAAACGTGGCAAAATGTTGATGCGCCAGTATTTCAGTCGGCGCCATAACCGCGGTCTGGTATCCGGCGCGTGTGGTCATATATGCCGCCGCAGCCGCCACGATTGTTTTTCCTGACCCGACGTCTCCTTCAAGCAGGCGATTCATGGGTATCGGTTTTGCGATATCGGTCAAAATTTCCCAGATGGCTTTTCGCTGGCCATCGGTGAGCGCAAAAGGAAGCGATGCGACAAACCGTTTCATGGCGGCGATATCAGTCGGAATTTCCGGCGCCTCGTGCTGTTTGAATTTTGACCGTTCTTTGAGCGCATGAAGTTGGATGAGGAGCAGTTCTTCGAAAATGAACCGCCGTTGCGCTTGCTCCGCGTCATCGCGCGTATCCGGGAAATGAATGTCATGCAATGCTTTTTGCAACTTCGGGAGTCCGTGGCTTTTGCGCATTTCCGGCGGCAGGGAATCGGAGAGTTTTGCGGCAAGCGGGAGGAATGAAGAGATCAAAAATCGCATCCATCGCGACGAGATCCCCGCGGTTTCCGGATACACCGGCACCAGGCCGCCCGTGTGGATCAAGTTTGAATTTTGAATTTTGAATTTTGAATCGGGGATTCTCTCATGTACGGGACCGGAAAGAAACAGCCCTGATTTCCCAAGCGCAACTTTGCCGGAGAGCCGCATTGCCATACCGGATTTAAGATTACGCGCGAGAAACGGCTGGTTGAACCAGAGCGCCTTGATGCGTCCGGTTTCGTCTTCAATCACAGCTTCCGTAAGCGCTATTCGCTTGTGCGCGGTGCGTCCGGTTGAAATTCTTTTGATCGTGCCTTCCACCGTGATCGTCTCTCCGGCGATCACGTCGCTGATAGGTTTCACATTTGAGAAATCGTCATACCGCGCCGGAAAATGGAACAGCAGATCGCGTATCGTGCGAATCCCCAGCCGCTTCAATGCCGGCACGATCCGCTTGCTGATCTTCGGCACCTGCTCGATCGGTGTCTCAAGAGTAACCATATCCCTACTCTTTAATAAGATGGCTCATATTTCTAGTTTACTAACGAGAGTAGAATTGTGAGCGCATAGATGGCGTAGTTGATTAATTCGCTTTCACGCTTGCTGGTGACGACCTTCAGTAGTCTTTTTGTCGCGTATTGGAAAAAAACTTCATCCTTACTGATAATTTTAGCATATTTTTTAAGCTTGGTGAGCAGACAATCCCCGAAGACAACAAGATGTATTTTATGCAAAACGATCAATACAAGCACCAACGCGGTTGGCAACCAGAGACCGCTTAAAACTGCAAGTATAATGGCTGCGATGTGGAGCCAGAAAAGAAAATCGCCGAGCATATGCAACGTCAAAATAATTCCGCATAGGTAAAAAGCACTTCAAACTGCTTACACCACACCACTACTGATTTATATTTCTGTAGTTCAGTTATTGGTTTATTTACCATATACGCTTGCCCGCCCTTCGTGCCTTTGAGTAGTATCAGTTGCAGATATTCCCCCAATCCACTCCTCTTTACATTCTCGCTTGTTGAGAGATATACCCATAAATCCGGACCGGGGGTAATCTTAGTATCCCGGTCGAATAGTATCAAACTCTCGGTTTTATCATCACCAAGTTTATTTGGTAAAAAATATACCGTGCCAACGCCTTTGTGAATTGGATCAATCCTCACCAAGGTTCCTTGCCTTCCCCCGCTCTTTCTGAACTCTTTACTATTTTCTTTTAACCAGCGGAGTATCGTTTCTTCTTCGTTTGCGCTTCGCTCATGGTGTTTTAAATTATCTTTGATGACCGGGGCGGTTGGTGACGACCCAGCCGCTTTGAGCGGTGAGGCCTCGTCATGGGGAAGTATATCATGGGGGCAGTTGTGCCACAAGGCCAAACACTTGCTCAATAGTAATGACAAACAAAAGAATCTCCTGGTTTCCCAACGACGGTTGGGATATAATGCCTGAATTTGCTCAAAATAGTTCTCCGCATGCGAGTATTATCTACATTGGTGTATCTATACAACCAAGCTCGAACTTATTTTATCAAAAATTCGGGCTGATGTCCCGCGCGCGGAGCGCGTGGTAACTCTAAACTGAATCGTACGCTCCCGCCCCGCCGCCGCTCCCTTCGGTCGCCGCCAAGCAAAATACTCTTTACAATTTTTCCTTTCGCGCCCCCTAAAAAAATTTTTCAATTAAGGAAAAGAGTATTTTGCTTGGCTCTGCCTCTAACGAGTCAGGCGGCGGGACTACGACGCTCGGACGGCTCGGCATTCCTCCACAAAACCCCTCCTGCCGAGCCGTCCTCGCTTTTCGCGTTGTTCTAAAATCTTGACTGAAAAATGCGTTTTGATAAAATAAAATCAAAAGGTCGAATTATTTACCAAAATTAAGAAAGGAGGTGTAAAAAATATGTCACTGATACCATGGAAACCGTTCTCTGACTTGGATAAATTCTTCAGCGACGATGACTGGCTTCTGCCCGTATTCCCGCGCCTAGATTTGACCAAGCCGGCAATGGATGTGAAGGAAACAGACAAGGAAGTAGTTGCCGAGGTAGAGATCCCGGGCTTTGATCCGGAAAAGGTTGATGTTTCGGTTGAAGACGGTGTTTTGCGAGTGAAGGGCTCGATGGACGAAAAGAAAGAGGAGAAAGAAAAGGGCTACTGGCGCAAAGAAATCCGCACCGGCTCGTTTGAGCGGATGGTGCGCCTGCCGGTCGCGGTCAAAGAAGACGCGGTTGAGGCAACTTACGAAAAGGGCGTCCTTAAGATCGTTATGCCCAAAGCCGAAGCCAAACCAACATCCAAAGTCAAGATACAGGTGAAAGAAAAATAAAAATCCTCTGCGTTTGTCCAAAAGACAAATCCCCTTTGCCGGGGATTTTTGTTTTGACTTCGCTGCTGTGGATAACTCACCCCTTTACACTTTCGATTTATTTTCTATAATATCATTATGGTAACAAAAAGGCAAAAACAAGTCATAGATTTTATAACCGATTATCAGAAGCGAAATGGATATGCCCCCTCTCTTGATGAGATACGCAAGAAGTTAAAACTCTCATCTGTTTCAACTGCGCATTTTCATGTTTCTAAACTCCGAGATTTAGGATATTTAGCAAAAGAGGAAAATAGACCTCGCTCTATTGATGTTATAAATCGTGGGGGCATGGTTAAAGTCCCTCTCTTGGGAACTATAGCCGCTGGGCAACCTATAGAGGCGATTGAAAACAAAGAAATAATCGCAGTACCAAAAAGCAAAATCCCATCGTCAGCAGAAGTTTACGCTCTCCGTGTAGTTGGGAGTAGTATGATCGACGAAAATATTAATGATGGCGACATTGTTTTAGTAAAACAACAAACAACGGCCGACAACGGGCAAAAAGTAGTTGCCCTGATAGATAATCATGAGGCAACTCTCAAAAAGTTTTATAAAAAAGGTCGGCATATTCGCCTACAACCGGCAAACAAAAATATGGAGCCGCTGATTTTTAGAAACGGTAGAGATGTTTCAATACAAGGAGTGGTGCTTGATGTTGTTAGGGATATTAGCATAAATAATGCTAAAATCA
>CAYJOT010000019.1:0-12925 GCA_964371935.1 uncultured Candidatus Saccharibacteria bacterium
CCTACGGCACGCCCACTCCTTGGTTGATTCTCAACCGCTAAGTTCCATTCTGGTGCCCGGGGTGGGATTTGAACCCACAAGCCCCTTCGAGCAAGGGATTTTAAGTCCCTCGTGTTTGCCAATTTCACCACCCGGGCAAATTGTTTTTTACATAAGGCGCAGGAGGGATTCGTCCCGCTTCGCGGGATCTCGCGTAGCGAGACACCCAACCTTTCCATCCTAAGGCGCAGGAGGGATTCGCACCCTCGTATAATGGTTTTGCAGACCATCGCGTTAGCTTCTTCGCCACTGCGCCACATTATATTTCTTTTTCGACAACTCTTTTTGTTGATGAGACTTGAGGAAATACTCTTGCTGAACTGCTTCGCTCCGAGTTAAGAACCCCTGATATTCCAAAAGTCGCCAAGGTCTATATGCTTTTGTGGAACGAACTTTTCCTTGATTGTGGAGTGCGAATCTTTTTTATACATCAGCCGTACTGCCAATATACATATCATTATTTATTTGACTCATCAAGACATACGCATAATACATAGTGGAAGTTTTGTCATGGCTTCGCCAGATCTCGCGTAGCGATGGCGTAGCCATGACAGACCATTGCGTTAGCTTCTTCACCACGGCACCATAATTATATCTCTCCCGCGCGCCTCAATTCCGCAAGCGATTTTTCCACCCGTTCGCGGCGGTCTTCGGCGCTATCCGGCACAAAACGGATCTGGGGAACCGGGCGCATGCGCACTGCGCGGTTGAGCGTCTGCTGGATCGGATAAATATTTTTCTCGAATATCACCGAAACTTCCGATCCAGTCGCGCCCAGCACCGAGAAAAAAACGGTTGCGTATCGCGCGTCTTTGGAAATAATCATGCGCGTGAGCGTGACCAGACACCCATCGGGAAACTCAAGCTCGCGATCAATGATTTTACTCACCTCTTCTTTCAGGAACACGCTCAATTGTTCAATGCGGCGCGGCGATGGCATAGGTCAATTTAATTTCTGCCTGGTAACTTCTTCAAGGAATGCCTCGATCATATCGCCTTCAATGATCGGCGTTTTGGTCTCGACCAGCATGCCGAATTCCGACCCTTTTTCCACAGTGTCCGCGTCGGACTTGTTGCGCTGGAGTTGTACCAGCGCACCGGTTCCAATCACCTCGCGCATGCGCGAAATTTCGATCTTGGCGCTTTTTTTCACCATTCCACTTTCCACGCGTGCGCCAACCACCTGCCGGTTGCCGTCTTTCTTGAAAATCTTCAGGATTTTCGCCCTGCCAAGCGAACTGCGCGTGATCTGCGGCGGAATAATCTCCTCCATTTTCTTGCGCGCCTCATCAAGTATCTCGTAGATCACGTCCCGGCGGATGATCCGGACATGCTCGTGTTCGGCAAGCATGGCTGCAGTCACGTTAATACCCACCTTGAATCCCACGATCGTGACCAACTTCGTCGCAAGCGCCAGTTTTACGTCAGATTCGTTAATATCCCCGGCCTGGCTTCGCAGAATTTTAACGCCGACAAAATCCGAATCAAGCTTTGCAAGCGCCTCCTCAAGCGCTTCTTTCGAACCGGACACATCGGCTTTGATGATGAGATGAAAAACCGGCTTGTCTTTATCGTGAGGCGCGACTTCTTGCTGAACCAACGCCTCTTGCTCCGGCTCCGGCACAACAGGAAGTGCCACGCGATACGCTTCGGCTTCAGCTCTGGTCGTAAATGCATGGAACCTATCGCCGACAACCGGTGTCTCGCGCAGACCCGTGATTCTGACCGGCGATGAAGGATTTGCTTTGGCAACCGGATGCCCGAGAAAATTTTCAAAAATTTTTATGCTCTCAAGCGATCTGCCGATCACGAGCGCATGGTCTTTGCGAAGCGTGCCATCGCGTACCAAAAGAGTCGCGCTGATGCCGCGGCGGTTGTCGCGCTCGGTCTCAAGCACGACTCCCTCTGCGAGCCGCCCCGGATGCGCCGTAAAGTGCTGCATATCTGCCAGCAACAGCAGGAGCCCCAGAAGATCATCCATGCGGGCTCCCGTCTGCGCGCTAATCTCAACCGACGGAATTTTTCCGCCATACGATTCAACCAGCACGTTTTCTTTGGCCAGCTCCTGCTTGACCCGCTCCGGATTGGCTTCCGGCTTGTCAATCTTATTGATCGCGATTACATAGGGCAGATCGTTTTCCTCCGCGATGCGAAGCGCCTCGACCGTCTGCGGCTTTATGCCCTCGTCCGCCGCCACCACGATCACCGCAAGATCCGCAACTTTTGCTCCGCGCGAACGCAGTTTGGAAAACAGTTCGTGTCCGGGCGTGTCAATAAACGTAATACTGCGCTCACCCTGCGCCACTTCGTACGCGCCAATATGCTGGGTGATGCCGCCGGATTCAGACGCGACCACTTTTGTTTTCCGGTACCAGTCGAGAATGGTTGTTTTGCCATGATCAATATGCCCCATGACCACCACAATGGGTGGCCGGGTTATTTCCTGTTCTTTCTTTTGCTCCGTATTTTTTTGTTCGATCATATTGATGTGTCATTTTTGACATTTTTACTTATCGTCTCCTCCAGTGCGGCTTTCTCCTCTGCCGACAGCTGGTGGCGTGACCGCCCGCGGTTAATCTGCTTCCCATAGATGCGCACGCCCTCGCGCGCGAAGAGCGACGACACCATCACGCCCGTATTTTCGGCATCAAGCAGAACCAGGATAAAACTGTTGTCTCCCCCAGTATCCTGAAACGGGTTAAACCGGACAAACCCGATCTTTTGCAAACTTACCCCCGCAACCTGCTCCGCATACTGCAGCCGCGGCCGCAGTTCTTCAAGCTGCGCTTCAAGCCGACTCAATCGTCTGACAACTTCCGCATGCATGTCATCACCGGCCATCTCCACCCCCCCGTACAGCTTTCGCACCTTTTTCTGAAGACCGGAAACATGCCACGCGCCAACGCCCCAGCTTACGATCAATAATCCAAGTAAAATAAAAAAATGATAGCTCGTAGCCATATCAGCCAGTGTAAAGGTTTTTTCCCGATCCGTCCAGCTCTGGCGGCTCAACATCTACGAAAAATTCGATGCCTCTTGTCTCTGGCGGAATTCGCGCTCTATCTCGTCGCGGTCGCGGCCGTATTTGAGGCGGGAGAGTTCTTTGATATGTCTCACTACTTTGCGCTCACTGATACTTTTAACTTCATATTAAGCGCATCGGCAATTTTGAAAAGAAATGCGATGCTCGGGTTATAGGTTCCGGATTCAAGACGCGAGATCGCGGATTGCTTCGTGCCGATCTTTTGGGCGAGTTCCTCCTGGGTCAATTGCTTGTTCAGGCGCCCCCTGATAAGCAGGGTGATTACTTCAAATTCAGGACCAAGCGCTTCATACGATCTCCGCACCTCCCGATTCCGCAATATTTGGTTTTTGAAATCGCGATAGTTTTTCATAACTATGAGTATAACTTATATGTTATGTTTGTCAAGCAACGCAGCAAGCTTCTGCGATGCAACCATTATTTCCTTTCGCGGAATGCGCTGGCTTTTCTTGAGAAACCCGTGCACCAACACAATCCCATCTTTCACAAAGGCATAGAAAATCCTCACTTCCTGTTTGCCGCGAACGCGCAGTTCAAAAAGGTCTCTATCGACTTTTTTGCTGTGAGGCGCCCCGAGCTGGTTCCCAAACATCTCGAGCAGATCAACAGTACGCAAGACCTTCGCAAGCGCGGGAGTTTCTAAAGAAGCGATGAATATCTCAAGGGTGGAATCGAAAAAGACTATTTTCATTGTTTTTACGAAAAATTCGATGCCTCCTGCCGTTGCCTAAATTCGCGCTCTACCTCGTCGCGATCGCGGCCGTATTTGAGGCGGGAGAGTTCTTTGATGGCGTGGGCGATTTCGGGGCTGCCGGTTTTGGGGCGCAGAATTTGAATATTAAATGGGCGAGTGGTCTTGTTGCTGATGAGCAGGTTTACGTAGGCGTTGAAGTTATCTATGTTCATGAGATCCTGCGGAGCAAAGACCGGCTCGAATTTATTTTTGAAAAATTCTGCGTCATCCGCACCAACGCGAAGCACTGCCATGGAGCCGACATTGCCAAATACGGCATCGCGGATGTTTTCCTGCAGCTGTTTGATGAACTGATGCGCCATAATCAGATTGAGGCGGTACTTGCGTGCCTCGGAAAGAATGGTTGCGATGGAGTCCGTGGTAAAGTTTTGGAATTCGTCTATATACAAATAAAAATCGGCACGGTCTTCTTGGTTTTCAATGTCCACGCGGGAGAGTGCGGCAACGAGCAATTTGGATACGATCACCATGCCGAGCAGATTTGCATTGAGGTCGCCGATCAGACCCTTGGATAAATTAACAAGCAATATCTTGCGGTTGTCCATGATATCGCGAAAGTTAAACGCGGATTTGGGCTGGGAGATGATCGGACGCACATATTCATTGAGAATAAATGGCGCGAATTTTGAAGTAATATAACCGGACATATTGGGAAGCGACCACTCGCCTGACATTTTTTCGGCCTCGTATCGCCAGAAGCGCACGATCTCCGGATTGGTATTGCGGTTGAGCTTGTCGTCGCGATATTCCTTGTCCGCGAATACGCGCGATATTTCGGCAATAGTGGGAATCTCATGATCATAATCATCAAGGAGAAGCATGAGTGTATTTTTGAAAAACTTTTCGAAAATAGGGCCGAACGCTTCAGGCAGGTCTTTGTAGATCATCTTGAGAATCTTGAAGAAGTCATCAATCACGAACGATTTTTGCTGGGGCTGTGCCGGGTCAATTTCAAGCATATTCAAGCCCAATGGACGTGAGACATCGCCCGGATTAAACACGATCACGTCGTTGGCACGGCTTTTGGGAATGAGCGCTAAAATATCATCTACCAATTCTCCGTGCGGATCAATCACGGCAACGCCTTCTCCGTTGAGAATATCCTGCTCAATGAGATTTTTCATGAATGTGGATTTTCCGGTGCCGGTCTGCCCGATGGTATAAAGATGGCGGCGCCGGTCTTCGCGCTGCATGCGGATCAGTTTTTCCTGGCCCCGAAATACATTTTTGCCAAGCACGATGCCGCTTGCGGGCAGATCGGCCGGCGGCTCCGCGGATTTTGCTTTTGATGAAAAAACGCGTGATGCCGTGGTCGTGGGCAGCGGGAAGTGGTAGATGCTGGTAAGCTCTTCGGTAGATAAATAAATTGCGTTTTTCTCGTCAAAAAGGCGGAATGCATAATCGAAAACCAGCCGTTTTAGTCCGCGCCCCGTTACCTTGGTCGGCTTGAGCGCATTCAAGTCAGGCGAGGTAAGCTGGACAAACGAGCTTTGCACATCTTCCAGAATCTGCAAGGCGCGAACCTCGTTGGGTGCAGCAGCGACGACTCTGATATTTGCGTCAAAACATTGCTGGGACAACTTTGCGACAACCGCCTTTACAAGCTCCTCATGGTAGGGCGTGACTGGCCGCGGTTTTTCCTCAAGTTTTTTTTGCTCTTCTGATTTGGCTGAGCCGCCTATGATGGCACCGAAATCTTTGAAAAACTCATTTTTGCGGCTGCGGCTTAATGCCTCATAAAACGATCTTCCCTGTTGAATCTCTTTTGAGATCTTTGATGCAAGATCTTTATATTTTCTGCTGCCTGCCGGCCGTATCAGAACCTGGATCGCAGCGCCTTCGCCCTCTTCCTGCAGCTTTGACATAGCGGTCAAAATCTGCCCGAGCGGATCTGCCTCGAGCTTTTGGTATGTCCGCAAGGGCAACACCGGATGTTTTTCAGTCCTCAGATACGAGCCAACTGACGCGCCGGCGCTGCCAAAAATATTGTAGTCTTTGCTTCTGCTGACTTCCGCAGTCGGGTACAGCCCAACAATCTGCTTTTCAATAATCTGCTCATATGCTTTTGGCACCGCTACATAAAAGTGAATCTCCTCGCCCACATGGTGTACGCCCAGCTCAAGACAGATGTACGGGTCGCCGTAGAGAAATTTGGTCCACCCGGTTGAGTGGAAGTTCGCAAATGACGAGTAGAGCTGCTCGGCAATGCCAAGCACCTCCTTCTCCTTTTTCTGCTCCTGCCCTTCTTTGGCAGCCGTATCACGCGGCATTTTCACCGAGAAGAGCGCCATATTCAGGCCCCGCGTGATGCGGCCCTTTTCCCGCATCTGTCTGAAAAAAATATTTCCGACAGCGAACAGGGCGGCAAAGACGATAAGTATGATGATGATATAGAGCATAGATCAAATTTTCTCAAGTTTCCCGGTCTCGACAAGATGGTCGTAGAGTTCATCCACCATCACGTCATGGAACGCATCAATCAGCGCCGCGTTCTGCGTGGCTTTGGCAAGTTCGATTGCCTCGGTGAGCGATTTTGCAAACGCGAGCTCAACCAGCTCCTGCACTTTGGCGTGCAAATCGTCCGATGCGTATGAGGACACGTCATGCGCTTGCGGAGAAGGTTGTGGCACCGGCTGCTGTTGCGCCGTAGTTGCCTGCTGTGCTGCGGGCTGCGCTCCCGACGTTGCGCTAATCTTTTCTTTGATGATCTCGCGGATCATCTCTTTGTCATGGGGAATTTCGGCCGGTGTACCACCGGCTTGCTCCGACATACGTCGGAGTCCCAGCAATGCTTTTTTCTCCGCGAGCATCTGCTCCAGTTGCGCGATCTCCTGTTCACTGGTAGGTGATAGTTCTGGCATGAGGTAAGTATAATAAAAAAAAAGCTGCCATGCAACTTTCTTCTCTCATACATCATAACTACCAAAAGTATTATCCTATAGGTAAAAATCTTTGGTAGTTATCCTGCCACAAAATAGCATGGGATTTCTATTCAAATTTGTGTATACTGGACTCATGAGAAAAAAAGAATTTGGCATACTTCTCTGCATCATTACCCTTGGGGCATTCTTTCGTTTTTACGATATCGCGAGCATCCCGCCCGGGCTGTATCCGGACGAGGCAATGAACGGGAGTAATGCTTTGGAGGCACTCCGCACCGGACACTTTGCAACATTTTATCCGGACAATAACGGGCGCGAGGGGTTGTTTATCAATATCCAGGCGATTTCGGTATGGCTGTTTGGCAGGGAGCCGTGGGTTTTGCGGATCGTCTCGGCGATCTTCGGAACGCTGACGATTCTTGGCGTTTATTTGGTGACGAGAGAGTTGTTTAGAGAAAAAAGTGTTGCTTTACTCTCGGCATTCTTTCTTGCTACGAGTTACTGGCATCTTAATTTTTCGCGCATCGGATTCCGCGCGATTACCACGCCCTTTTTCCTGTCATTCGGACTCTACTTTTTGCTTCGGGGATTTCGCAGAAACCCCGTCAGAAGTGAAACTTCGAACGGGGCAGGCACCATCTGGGACATGGTATGGGCAGGTATCTTTACCGGACTCGGTTTTCAGGGATACATCGCATTCCGATTCGTCCCGTTCATAATTGCCGTGCCGATTTTGTGGCAGCTTTGGAAATGGAACCGGGAAAGAAATCGGCCGCCCTGCAGTCCCTGCGCAATCGCACTTTTTCTCTTTATCACGTTTGTTGCGGCACTGCCGATCGGGTGGTATTTTTTCCAACATCCTGCCGACTTTACCGGCCGGAGCAAAGATGTTTCAATTCTTTCCGCTCCTTCTCCTGTTCTCGAATTTGTAAAGACGAACGCGCTGACGCTCGCCATGCTTTTTGCCAGAGGCGACTGCAACGACCGGCACAATTATGCCTGCAGACCGGAGCTGAATCCGTTGGTAGGTATATTCTTTGTGATCGGGCTTATCACGGCGGTTAAGGGACTGTTTAGAAATTCGGATTTAGGATTTAGAAATTCAACCGTGCTTGCATGGTTGGCATTCATGTCTCTGCCCGCAACCCTGACGCGGGAAGGTATGCCGCACGCGCTTCGCTCTATCGGCATGATCCCGCCGATCATGATCCTGTCCGGACTTGGCGCGTATGCGGCTTTTCAGTTCGTCAGGAATCGGACATCTCAAAAGATTGTTCTCGTTGTTGCGGTTCTTGCATACGGATATATTGCTGCGCAAACCTACTACGATTATTTTGTCGCATGGGCGCCGCGTGCCCAGACCGCCAGCGCATTTGGCACCGACCTCTGGCATTTGGGACAATACCTTGACAAGACACCGCCAAATATCAAAAAATATGTCATCGTAGATCTCAACAGCGACCAAAACGGCGGGCTTCCGGTGGTGGCCCAATCGGTCGCATTTGCCACCGACACGTTCCGGCCGCAGGAACGGCTACAAAAAAATCTCGTTTATATTCTCTCACGAGACGCGCTCTCAAAAATAGAAATACCCAACGGGCAACCTACAATCATCGCCCCCCTGCAAAAAAATAATCCAGAAGTGATCGGGATCATACGCGAGAAATTTCCTGAATTCCGGGAAGCCCGTTTTGACGACTTTCTTATTTTCCAGAATTTCTGATATACTAGTATTATGAAAAAAGTCAACCCACTCGCAATCTTCATCCTTGCCATTATGTTTCTCTTGCTCCTTACCTCAGTCTGGAATGACTCGGCGATTTTTGATGAGTCGGCGCATATTCCGGCAGGATACGGGTATGTTACGCAATTTGACTATCGACTCAATCCGGAGCATCCGCCGTTGATCAAGGCCATTGCCGGGCTTTCGGTCTGGTTGATGGTACGCCCCAACTTCCCTACCGATACCCAGGCGTGGCAGAACGATATCAACGGCCAGTGGGAACAGGGAGCAACGTTTTTGTACGGCTCCGGCAACGACGCCGACCGGATTATATTCTGGTCGCGTTTTCCACTCCTCCTAATGGCCGTAGCACTGGGCTGGCTGCTGTTTGCCTGGACGCGAAAGCGTTTTAATACGACTACGGCCCTGCTTGTGCTTATGTTCTACGCGTTCTCCCCGACCGTGCTTGCACACTCGCGATACGTTACCACCGATATCGGGGCCGCGCTCGGTTTCTTCATCGGCATTGCAAGCTTTCTCGCCTTTCTTGAAAATCCTGATCGAAAGCGCATCGCATGGGCCGGACTTTGTCTTGGCATAGCGCTGCTCATCAAATTTTCAACCGTGCTGCTCGCCCCGATCTATGCGATCATGCTGGCGGTATGGATCGCAAGCCAGCCGTATTTCTTCACTCGGCAACGTATACAGGCAGGGCTGCTCTTGCTGGGCAAAACCATACTCATCGGCATTATCGGACTCACCATCGTTTGGGCGGTGTATGCGCTCTTTACGCTCAACTACCGGCCGGAACAACAACTGCGCGATGCATCTTCCATCATTGGTTCATACGGCTTTAAGCCAGCGCTCAATCTAGACCTGGCGCTCATCCGCAATCCGCTGCTCCGGCCTCTTGGCCAATATTTGTTTGGTGTACTTATGATCCAGCAGCGTGCCGCAGGAGGCAATACATCGTATTTCCTTGGCGAAGTTTCAGCAGCAGGATCGCGGCTTTATTTCCCGCTCATGTATCTTTTGAAAGAACCGCTTGCCCTACACACGCTTTCGCTGATCGCACTCGCGCTCGCAATCATAAAAACCCTGCGGGCAGGCGCAGGAAAAAAGTGGAGTGAGAAATTAACACGCATGCGCCAATGGACGCACGGCCACATGGCCGAGGTGGCCTGTATCGTCTGCATCGCCGTGTACTGGATATTTTCCATACGCTCGCCGCTCAATATTGGTGTCCGGCATCTGCTACCTACCTTTCCGTTCATCTATATCTTAGTCAGCCGCACGATCAGTGCCTGGCTGCACAACCGCACGATCACGGATCCGCAGACCATGCGTGAATGGCTCGCCGGCATCTGGCAGATTTTTATCACCTCAATACCAAAGTACGCATTGGTAA
The DNA here is from genome assembly GCA_964371935.1 of uncultured Candidatus Saccharibacteria bacterium. Lineage (GTDB taxonomy): Bacteria > Patescibacteriota > Minisyncoccia > Sungbacterales > HO2-52-23 > JACQRW01. Next base: position 9,850 of record CAYJOT010000019.1, read on the forward strand.
GCATACTCATGCTTTGGCTCATCGCAGCCACGCTGGGTACGGCCCCGTATTTTCTCTCCTACTACAACGAACTAATCGGCACGCGCTACGGCTACCGAGTTGCCGTAGATTCGAATTACGACTGGGGACAGGACCTCGTGCGACTCCAGCAATACGCAGAGCACCACAACATCCAAAAGATCGCCGTGGATTACTTCGGCGGCGGCAGCCCGGCCTATTACCTCGGCGATAAATTCGAGCCGTGGTGGTCGGCCAAAGGCGCACCGCCAAGCGGCATGTGGCTCGCTATATCAGCCAGTACGCTCACGGGTGCTTATGGCGCCCCGGCAAACGGCTGGACCCGCAAACCCGAAGATTCCTACGATTGGCTCAAACCCTACCCGCCCGTCGGCCGCATCGGACAATCTATCTTCCTCTACAGGTTACCATAGTAATACCATGAGAATATTAATTCTTCATTGACAACAAATTTTCCACGATTGAGGAGTTTGTTGTTAATCAATTTTTTCTAAACTTATAGAACACTTTGTTCCCGAGACGCAAGTCAATATAATCAAGTTTTGATTTTTTGTCTTTGATTTCTTGGTCGAGCACGGTGCGGAGAACCTGCAGTATGGTTTCGGGGTTGTCGTCTTTTTTGACGATGAGCATAAAACCGTCCGCAACATGCATGCGGATCTCATCCGGCGCCTGGATAGCAAGTTCGTACGCGATCAGACGCAATCCGACAATGCGTTCAACGCCGTCGCCGAAAAGCGCCATTTGTGTAACGGTTTGTTCATCAATCGCGCGCGTCCCGACCTTCACATTCGGGAGATCGCTTTTCACTTTCATGATGAGCGATCCTGACGCCTCGGGCGCATCTTCATAGACAAACCCGGTGCGATCTATGTACCCGCACGCATGGGTATCCGATTTTGCCGCGTCGTTACACAGCAGCGCAAAAAATATCCGCTTGGCATAAGAGACGGAGAGCGTATGCGGGAATTGCTTGGTTATCGAAATGGCCGCAAACCGCGGCAGTGCTGCAAGGAGATAGCGTTCAAGATTCTGCCCGCTCATGCCGAAAATAAACCGCCGGGGCACAACCAGCGCATAGTTTCCGGAGAGCAGATTATCAATTGAGGTGCGCAACTCCTGCGTATCTTGTTCCGTGCCGTTTCCAATAAACTTAATTTCTTGTATTTGGAAATACGAAAGGCGTACCACGATCACGCACAATGCCAGAAATATGAAAAAGCCCATCGACGCCAGGATGATGCGAATTTTTTCTTTGGAAAACCTCGCCTGCTTTTGTTTTGGCTGCCGCGGGGTGTACAGGATTCTGCTTTGGGACATATCCGTATACTAACACAAGTCAACCTTCTTCAATAAGCACAATTGCAATGGCATAATCCCTATCATGCGAGATGCTTACCTGCGCCCGCTCTCCTGCTGTAAGCAAAGGCGACACAAGTATTGGCTGGCCGCTTTCCTTCTTTTCTACCCACACGTCATGCCAGTCACTTTTCTTGCCGATTGCTTTCGTAAACGCCTCTTTTGCGGCAAAAATACCTGCCAAACTTTCAAGCTTTGAATTTTGTGCAAGCTCCGATCCGGTAAATACCTTCTCAACGCCGCCGCTTTGCTCAAGCCGCTTTTGAAATTCAGGAATATGCACGAGATCAATACCAATGCTACTCATATGCATTTAGAGTAACACCGACATATAATTTTTGAGTATAAAAATCGCCTCCGCCCGCAGATGGCTTTTGATCCATGTTTTTTCCTTTTCGCTCAAGAGTTCACCCAGGCCCTGCAAAATCTGGTTATCTTTAATCTGCTCGATAATTGCAACGCAACGAGCCAGATGTTCTTTGACTGGCTTGCCGGTTCTTGCCTTGAGCACTTCGGCATTTATATCCCACTGATTTTTCCCAAAATACCAGATATCATAAATATCGCGCATGGCAGTTTCGCTTCGAGAGGTCAGCGCTGCAAGCTTACTCGCAAACAAGTAATCTTTCTTGCCCACCAACATGGAGATGCCAAGATACTCCTTGATATCATAGTGCGCCTTAATGTCCAGCATGAGGATCCGAATACTCACCTCAATCTTGATGTTATGATCAGTATCGCCATATGAGAGGAGAAAGAAAATGGTATTGCGTTTGATATACCGGTCTTTGATCTCCCCGTACTTTTGGAGCATACCGTGTACTGTTTCAAACACGGATTTTTGCGCTTCTTCATCAGTGGCGAGCAGATCAAAATCCAAATCCACCGAGAAGCGCGGCAGGCCGTAGAAAAAGTAGGCGCACGTACCGCCTTTGAATCCGAGTAAGGAAGAAATGGACACATCCATATAAATGTCTTTCAAAATCTGCCCCATGATGAGCTGATGTTTTTCTCTATTGAGCATGAGTTTTGTGGTATTTTCGTAATCGCTTCACCAGTTGCCGGTTGTGATAAATTTCTACCAATTCAAAGCATATGTCCCACTTGAGAGATTTCAGATTATCAAAGTAATAGTTCGGAAAAAGATACAACATATCTAAAAATGCCCGCTCCGGTGTTGCAATACTGTAATTGCCTTCGTGCTTAACTCCCGGGGGACTAAATAGCACGTCGTTTTTAAGTTTCCGGAAGGTGATGGTGTGCCCGTCTATGGTTTTGGTAAACGACCACGGGCCTGCCACAGATATCGTATCATAGTGTTGAAAAATAATACCTGCTTCACGCAGAACCGTTTCAAAACTAATGTAGGAGGGAGCGTACATACTGGCTGCCAATTCCTTGGGATCGTACTGTTGTTCCTTGGCAAATACCCCCCTAGTCAGGCGCCGCAAAGCGCCCTGTTTAACATAATACGCGATTTTGTTTTTTAGATTAATCGGATTGGTTTCTTCCCAAATTAAAGCCAAATCCTTGGTGGTTAGGACGGTTTTTGATGATTGATACAGCTTGGCAATAAGGTTATCCATAAAGTGTCCGATGGAAGTATTATATTTTCCTACTTCCATCATATATTATCATAAAACTGATGTCAAATTCAAGCCGGCTTGTATGTCTTCAAAAACTTCTTCGCGTCCGCAAT
>CAYJOT010000020.1:0-12865 GCA_964371935.1 uncultured Candidatus Saccharibacteria bacterium
TGGGTGCGGCAGGACTCGAACCTGCGTAGTCCGTTAGGACGCTGCGTTTACAGCGCAGTACAATTGCCGCTATGTGACGCACCCGTATTTTTCACACAGCCGACCCCGAGAGTCGAACTCGGAACCTTCGCTTTACAAAAGCGCTGCTCTGCCATTGAGCTAGGTCGGCTCGTCTTTTATGTCGGCAGCCATTTCTGATTTCACTTTAATTTTCCGTGTGCGCACCCTTACCCCTTCAATGTGCCGTTTTCGCGGTGTCCGCACTTGTGTCGCGGCCTCATTTTTGAGAGCGCTCCAGTAGTTGTCGGCATTTTTTTCCACCTCGGTAATTTTTTCGGCTGCGACTTGCTGATCCATATCCTGCTCGCTGATTGACAGCCCGGCAAGCCCGTCGCGCGCCCGGAGTTTTTTTAAGAAACCGACCAAGGCGTTGTCGATCTTGAGCACAAAAATGTGCAGCTTATAGCAAACTTTTCCCAAGAAATTCCAGAAAAGGTTATGATAATACTCTTCTTTGTAGAACGTTTTGAAGTGCAAAAGAAATATCCGAAGCCGGGCGGAATTCTCGTGCAGCCGCTGGGTAATTACCTCGTCGTGGATCGCGACGACTTGTGGAATTTTTTCGGAGAGGCGATACCAAAGGGCAAAGCAGCTTCCGACAAATACGATACCGAGTAAAATATCAATAAGCATAAGAAAAAACTTTGGAAAACACTAAAGTTCAAATCTCACAAATCTGCCTATTTTCATGTTTTCACCGAATTTGCCGATTGATTCGTTGAGAAGATCGCCGATGGTTTTACCCGGGTCTTTTACAAATGGCTGGCCGTGCAGAATCTCGGCATCGGCAGGGTCCATTGCCGCGATGTGCAGTGCAATGTCATGCGCGAATTCTTTGAACATAGGATTGCGGGCTACGAAATCGGTTTCGCAGAATATCTCGACGAGCGCCCCCATACGGCTGTTCGAATGGATATAGGCCTCTACAATACCAGCACCTGTTACCCGGGTAGCTTTCTTGATCGCGGCGCTTCCGAGCTTTTGCTCAATCAGCCCAAAGGCACGCGCCATGTCTCCCCCGCTCTCCTCAAGGGCTTTCTTGACATCAGCCATGCCAGCACCCGTTTTTTCGCGTAGCATCTTAACCTGTTGTGCGATGATCATACATTGAGAATTTACGCATTTCTATATCATTCCGGCTGGAGTTTATCCCGCACTTTGATGCGGGACGGGAATGACAACAGATTCATCAGATGTCTGTTTTTTTCTTTGTCCTTCCGCAATCGCGGCTCCGATGCGGCCGAGCATGTAGCGGAGCGCAGGCAAGGCATCGTCATTTGCCGGAATAGGAAAATCAATGCCGCGAGGATCCGAGTTGCTATCAAGCAGCGCCACCACCGGGATGCGCAATCGTTTGGCCTCCCGAACTGCCGTAACATCATGAGTCACGTCCACCACAAAGACCGCATCGGGCAGGCGCTTTAGCCGGCGTAGCCCGTCAAAAAACTTTTTCAGACGGTTCGCCTCTTCTCCTTTTTTAAGCTGTTCGCGTTTGGTGTATTTTTCAAGCTCGCCCGTTGCCCGCTCCCGTTCAAGGGTCTCCATATACTCAACGCGCTTTGCGATCACCTTGAAATTGGTAAGGCTGCCGCCGATCCACCGCTCAACAAAGTAAGGCATTTGGGTCTCTCCCGCCATCTCAAGGATGAGCTTGCGGGCAGACGGCTTGGTGCCGACCAGCAGAATCATGCCGCCTTTTGCCGCGGTATCGCGCAGGTATTGCAAAGCGATATGAAGATGTGCCTTTGTTTTGACCAAATCAAGGATGGAGACGGTATTGCGCATGCCAAAGATATACGGCGCCATTGCCGGATGGTTTTTTGTTTTTGCATGCCCGAAATGAACGCCTGCTTTTGCCATGGCATCAAGCTCGGCATCAACGACTTCAGCCTGCTCAACAGCAGGAATTTCAAGAATGGTGTCAGACATGAGCGTATCCTACCAAAATCCGGCAAAGAACGCAAGGGAAAGTCTTCTCTACTATAGTTGGGCTACTATTTTCTCTTGTGGATAACCGCCTTGACAGATAACGCCCTATCATATATATTTCAAGCATAGGTTGATAGTCCTGCTCCGAACAAAATCCGTTCGGAACCCAAAGACCCCTTCTGGGGTTTTTGTTTTTCTCAAACTCTATTATACTTGTACTGTGGATCCGAGGGCCGAGTCCGAGCGGTCTCGGGGACAGGACTATCAACCTCATCTTTGGGGTTCAACTCCCCCTCAGTCCACGCCAAAGAATCTGTTCATCGCGAACGGATTTTTTGTATGGATTGGAAAATACCGCCCTTATTCTTCTGCTTCGCTCAGAGTAAACAAGACCTGGGGAGCAGCTTGTACTTTCGCGCAAAATCGTGTATACTCGTGTTATTATGAAAAAGGGCATTCATCCAACCTATCATCAGGCATTGATCCAATGCGCATGCGGAAATTCTTTTCCGGTCGGATCGGCCGCTGCAAAAGACGTTCTTGAGATTGAGATCTGTTCGGCATGCCACCCGTTTTACACCGGTGGGTCAAAGCTCGTGGATACGGCCGGGCGCGTAGAAAAGTTTAGAGCCCGCCTTGCCAAGAAAAAGCAGTAACTCCGTGGAACTGCACGAGATTCAAAAAATCAAAGAAGCATTACAGTACAAACTCGCTGACCCCGAGATATATTCTGATCCTTCAAAAGTAAAGAAAGTAATTTTAGAGCTTGCCCGCCTTGAAAAAGAATCAACCGACAACGGGACTGAACCCACACAGAATATTATGGTTGAAATACGCGCGGGAGCCGGAGGAGCAGAGGCCGCGCTTTTCGCGCATGATCTGTTCATGATGTACACGCGATTCGCCCAAAAACAGGGATGGCGCGTCAATGTACTTGGCGAATCAGAGAGCGAGCTCAAGGGATACAAAGAAGTAGTGTTCGAGGTGGACGGCCGGGGCGCCTATAGGATGCTCAAGTGGGAATCGGGCGTGCATCGCGTACAGCGCATACCCGAGACCGAGAAGACCGGGCGGATACATACCTCAACCGCATCAGTCGCGGTGCTGCCAAAAGCGCGCGAGATTGATGTCCAGATCAGACCGCAAGACATCAAGATTGAATTTTTCCGCGCGTCCGGTCCCGGCGGCCAGAATGTAAACAAAGTTGAGACCGCGGTGCGCGTATACCATCTTCCGACCGGTTTGATCGTGACGTCGCAGGATTCCCGTTCCCAGCAAAAAAACCGCGAGTCCGCCATGACCATCCTCCGCACAAAATTGCTTGACGCCAAAATCCAGGCCGAGCAGAAAAAAACGGCCGCGAAGCGAAAATCACAGATCGGCACTGGCGACCGCTCCGAGAAAATCCGCACCTATAACTTCCCCCAGGACCGCGTCACCGACCACCGCATCAAAGAGTCATGGCATAATATTCCGTCAATCCTGGAGGGAAATATTGAAGCGATTGTGGGGGCGCTACAGAAAGCGGGACAGGTTAATTAAGCTCGTGCTAATTGACAGGAATTTCCTTTTTGATAATATTTTATATGTGACTCACTTTACGAAACATGCACTGGAAAAATTCACCATTTTGAGACAGCATAATTTTACTATTTCCAAATCTGCAGTTCTCCAAACCGTAGATGATCCAGATCTTATTGATCGCTCACGCACACCGCTGAAAATTGCACAGCGCACTTTTGACAAAGACCATGTGTTACGGGTAGTATATAAGGAGCAGGGAGATATCAAAACAATTATTACTTTTTATCCTGGCAGGCGAACCCAATATGAAAAATAATACGCACAAAAAAGGAAAAATGAGCTATGAACCGGAGTCGGATGTCCTGCGGATTGAGACAAGTTCAAGACAAATTGACTATGCAACCGAAATCGGCAACATGGTAGTTCACTTCAGCCCTGAAGGAATTCCGGTATATTTTGAAATACTTGAAGCAAGCAAGTTTCTCAAACAAGCGGCAACCCTTCTTCGTCCTGCTCATCTCGACATACTGGCTCACGCTGGCTAAAAAATCAAACGATCACCGCGTAAAGCATTATAAAAAAGCTGCTCTTTTTACAAAGCGGCTGGTTTTTGTGCGAGGAGATAGGAGTTTTGGTTATACATAGGCGACCCATCCTCAAATGTTCCGCCCTGAGCGATCATTTCTTCATAGAAACAAATTTTCCAATCGCTATATGCGGCATGCAGTTCCCATGGTTCTGGATAATAATTTTCACCAGTAAGTCCTGACTGGAAAAAATGTCCGTTCGTTGTGTGGGCGGTCACAATATTTACTCCACCGGGAACCGTATGTTTGCGCATCTCGTCAATCAATGTTTTCCCATCTGCGCACATCAAGTGATGCAATACAAAGGAGCAGATAATGATCGCATAATTCTGCGGAATACCTTCTTGAAGAACATCAACCCTTTTTGCGCTTAAAGGTAAATGTTCGACACTCGCAATGTCTTGCAAGAGCGCAATTGCACGGGATGAGATATCAATGCATTGTACGCGAAAACCCCGACGAGCAAATTCTATAGCACACGATCCCCGCCCGCACCCGATATCCAATACTTCTCCCAACGCCGGATGCAGCGAGCGTGGCAAAAAATCCAGTATAGCAGGAGGAGAAATTTCTACAGCTTCTGCGTACATTTCGTCATAGAAGCTGGCGAGTTCTTTATCCATAGTCAATCTCCCTTCTCACAATTTTTCAAGGAAACGATGGAAAAACGATAGCACAACTAAAGTATTCTGTCAATCTCACGGGCAAGGGAAAGGATGCGGTTGGAGTAGTAGCGGCAGATGGATTTGCCGCACGTGGAGCTCCCGGAGATGTAGGTGCGGGCCGCGGCAAGCTCGCCGGCAGATGTTTGCGACGAGGCGCCGGATTGCGCGAGGAAGATCGCGGCTGCGGTAAATGCGTCTTCGGGATTCCACGGACTTGGCGGAAAGTGGTTGGTGAGCCGCGCAACCTGGCTCTCAAACCTCAACCAGGTGGTCGGCAGGAATTGCGCGGCTCCCATAGCGCCGCCGCATCCGTAATTGGGGCGCCGCGAGACCGGCATGCGATCCGGATCAAGCTTGAGTTGGCTGGCGATCTGGAAGAACGCCCGCTTCTCGGCTTCCGCGGTATTTGGCTTGCCAATATCAATATAACACTCATAGAGATCACGGCGCCAGGTGCCAGTGCCGACGTTTGATCCGACACTGATTACGCCGTCTTCAAATTGCTTTCCGGTTTCCACCTCGAGAAGCGCCAACAAAAACGCCGGGCGTATGTTTGCGCGCGATGCGGCAAGCGTTGCCACGCGCACCGCCTCTTCGGCCGTGATGCCGGTCTTGCCCAAGTAGAAAAGCTGGGCGCGCAACGCCGCAATATCGCTTTTCTTGGATTGGAGGAGCTGCTGGAAAAGCGCCTCTTTTCCCTTGGTCTGGCGCAGCAAATCATCTTTCTCTTTTTTCTTGATGGCAAGAAAACGTCGCTCAACGTCTTGAAGCGCTTTCAGGCTTTGCTGGTCTTCCTGCGTCTGCACAAGATCCCCTTTTTGTTTCTGGAGTTCATCGCGATCCGTCTTGAACTCGGCAAGCGTCTGTTGAACGCTGTTTTGCACCAGAGTCAGCGAGCGCAGGGAGTTGAAAAAATCCGAGACGGTTTTGTTCTTCAGTAAAATAGTAACCGCATTTTCATTGCCATACGCGTAGAGCAATAAAAGGCTTGCGCCAAGCGATGTGCGGGAAGCATCTATTTTCTTGCCAAGAATCACAATCCCGGTGCTCTTGTTCTTGATCTCAAGATCGGTCTGGCGCAGCGCAATCGTGAGGCGCTTAATTTCGACTTCCCGGCGTTTTACCTCCGTATCTATGGCTTTTACTTCGTTGCCGAGCGTACGGGATTGGCCGCGCGCCTGCTGGAGCGTTCCGTCCAGCTGTTGAGCTTCTTGTTCCAATGCGGCAAGCTGCTGTTCAATCTCGGTGCGTTGCGCCGCAATTGGTGCGGCATAAACCGGCAAAAATATTCCCAATAAAAAAAGAGAAAATAAAAATGAGCGCATGGCTAATTACATTAGGCGGCAACTTCTTCTTCTGCTTTCTGCTCTTGTTCCTTTTCTTTGAGTTCGTCGCGTTCGGTCTTGATCATCTCGGGCGATGTCTCAACTGGTTTTTCCGAGAGCGCGGCAATATCTTCTTCAGATCGGGGCGCTTCAACCACGGCGATGGTCTCATCTAAATCAGCGATCAGCATCACGCCTGCGGGGAGCGCAATATCACTCACATGGATTGTTGAGCCAATGGCCGCAAGCAATGACAGATCAACCATAAGTTCGTGCGGAAGATTCTGGGGCAGCGCTTCAACCTCTAGTTCTTGCACGACCCTGACAAGCACGCCCGCATCATTTTTAACAGCCAAGGACTCTCCGACAAATTCAAGAGGCACATGCGTGCGGATCACTTTATCCATGCGCACGGCATGAAAATCGGCGTGTATCGGCATATCGCTGACGGGATCATATGAGACATCGTGGATCAGGACATTAAAAAATGCCTTTCCGTCAACATCCAGCGTCACCAATGTTGATTCACCTGCTGCACGAAGCGTTGCCACAAAGTCCTTATATGAGATCACCACTGGCTGGGAAGCAACCCCTTCGCCGTACACCACCGCAGGTAAAAATCCGCTTTTTCGAAGCGTTTTTGCCGACTTTCCAAGCTGATTTCGTGATTGCGCAGTAAGTTGCTGCATATACCGCTACTCTACCACACTCCGAAAAAAAAGAAAAGGAGCACATTCGGGACGACTTTCTCAAATCTTATTGACTGCTCTGAACAATTGTAATTTCTTTTTCACCACTTCTTTCATGGCATTAATTGCGCTCGCATCCAGCTTGTACATGGCGGCCTCATCAAGATGCTCGGCCAAACTCTTCTTTAATTCGCTGACAAACGCGATCCGCAAATCTGTGTTGATATGGATATTGGCGATTCCGGCATCAATCGCCTGCCGGATCTGATCATCCGGAATACCGGATGCGGCATGGAGCACGAGAGCCACATGCTCCGGCACCACACCGCGAATAGCCGCGATGCGTTCAATGTCGAGATCGGGCTCATCAAGCGAGATGCCGTGGATGTTTCCTACGGCAATGGCAAGCCGGTCTATGCCGGTCTCCTCGACAAATTCTTTTGCCTGTTCCGGCTTGGTATAATCTTCGGGGCTCACCTCTATCTTCTCGTGCTGGACCTTTGATTCGCCACGCAAATATCCCAACTCTCCCTCAATTGAAAATTGAAAATTGAAAATTGAAAATTTTGTCTTCGCATACTCAACGATCTCTTTCGTTCCCGCGATATTTCTCTCAAACGATTCTGCGGACAGATCAATGTGGATTGAATCAAACCCGGCATCAATCGCCTGCTTGGCGGCGTCAACGCTCTTGGTGTGATCCGCATTCACGAACACCGGTATTCCATACTCGTCACGAAATACGTCACGCAACGCAACTGCCTCAAGCAACCCGAGATGTTTGCGCTCCCCTTCCGATAGCCCGATAATCGCAGGCGATCCGACCTCTTTGCACGCCTCCACAATCGCACGCATCTGATCAAGCTCGGACGCGTTAAAATGTCCGGTTGCCCAGTGATCGTGCATAGCATCCGTTAAAAATTCTTTGAGTATGTTCATAGTAAGTTAGGTGATTAAGGACACCAGCGAGCGTGCGGAATAACGAGATAACATATGTCATCACCAGTACAGGCATCGCTGCCATTTAATCGGATCCCATCCGGTCCGGCGGATCGAATCGTATCAAACCGGCAATCACTGGGTCCCCCTTCGCGCTCATTTTCATCCAACAGATACGGACTTCCCCATGGATCGCGTGTCATTAGATTGATTCCAGATACAATTCCTCCAGTAGCACCCTGAATCGTATTTAATGCATTTATCCATTGCGTATAACAAGCAGAAGCAGCAGAAACATTGCGGATATCCCAACCCCGACAGATACATTCGCTGCAACCGCTTCCGGTTATATCCTGCAACCGGTTTCCATTCTCCCCTTGGGCGATAACTGCCATTTTCACAAACTCGTTTAGCTCCACTTGCGTCCGCGCAGACCTTGCCTTATTGCGAGCGCTATTAACCGACGCAAAAACAATACTCGCAAGCAAACTGATGATTGAAATGACTACTAAAAGTTCAATCAGTGTAAAGCCTCGTCGTTGGGACAGAAAATACATCCTATTGCTTTATTAAAGTGGCCTTGGCACATAATCCTTCGGGGCTTTGGCAAGCCACTCCGCAAGCTGCGACCGATTGAGCAGTCCTGCGCGTGCGCCGATTCCCTGCACCACGGACATAGAGTTGATCGGCGCCCACATCAGCGCCTCTTTCATGCTTTTTCCAAGCGCCAGCGCAACTGTAAATGTTGAAGAAAACGCATCACCCGCGCCGGTGCGCTGGAGCGGCGGTTTGGGATCGGGGTAGAGCGGCATCTGCCACGCCTCTTTTCCATCATACGCATACGCGCCATTGACTCCGTCAGTAATCGCAATCATCTTTGGTCCCAGAGCCGCAATCATAAGCATAAGCCTTTTGATATCGTCCTCTTTACTCTCCAAAATACGCTGCGCCTCCTCTTTATTGCAGAAAAAAATATCTGTTCGCCGGTAGAGCCCCTTGAGTTTATCTTTCCCGAGTTTCATTTGAAATGTCCCCGGCTGAAATGCAAACTTGACCTTCGGGTGATTCCACAGGTACTCCTCAATGACGCGATGAAACTCAAGCGACTGTTCGGCAAGTGATGAAAGATACATCCAGCGCGACTCCGCAATCTCGGGCAGCGCATACGGATAATTTTCGTGTTTTATTAAAATAGTCCGGTCGTCTTCATACCACAGTACATAATGATAGTTGGTCTTCCGACCCGGGTGTACTCTCATATACCTTGTGTCCACTTTTTCAACTGCAAGCGCATCCATGCACTCTTTGCCAAAATAATCATCGCCCAGATTCGAGACCAACGCGCTTTTCAGACCAAGCCGCGCTGCCGAGACCGCGGCATTGGCGCTATTACCCACAGCCGGCACGATATATACATCCTCATAAGGCACTTTATCGCCAAACCGAAAACATATCTCGCGCACACCATGATCCATATCAATATGCGCGCTGGGGTCTTTCAGCTTAATAAACGCATCAGTAACGATGTCTCCAATGGCAATAAAATCATGCATACAATTAGTATTTAAATTTTTCCTTCAGCAGCATAATACGCCAGACGCTTTCATCAAATCGCTGCTCCGTAATTTCTCCCCGTCTCACCGCTGATATGAGACGCATATATATCTTATCATACTCCGGCAAGCTTCTCACGGCAAGTACAATGTCATCCCCGGCCTTGACCGCACGCAGTCCGGCACCTGCAAGATCATATGTGCGCATTATCGCACCCATACCAAGATCATCCGTGATCACCACTCCCTGATACCCCAGATCGCCGCGCAACATTTTTCTAATTATGATCGGCGAAAAACTTGCCGGATATTGCTTGTCAATGCGGGGAAACTTAATGTGCCCAGGCATGACCATGGGTACTCCAGCAAGCACGGCCTGCCGAAACGGCTGGAGCTCGTTGACAAGCCCCGCATACGTTGAGTTTTTGACTGGAAGATCTTTATGAGAGTCAACCGCAGTTCCGCCGTGCCCGGGAAAGTGTTTGGCAACCGAAATAATCCCTGCCTGCTTATAGCCGCGAATCATCGCCTCTCCCAGGAGAGCGACTTGTTCCGCATTGCCACGAAAAGTCCTGGAAAATATGAAATCGCGCGACGAGCTTGTGACATCAAGCACGGGCGAAAAATTCACATTTACGCCAAGCTCTCGTAACTCTTTTCCGCGCGATAGCCCGACCCGGAAGGCGGTTTCGGTATCAAGAATATCTCTCTGCGCCGTAAGCTCGTGTAGAAATCGAAATCGCGATACGATTCCTCCTTCCTGATCAACCCCGATCAGAAGCAACGGATCACCCGCTTGCGCGGCATTGTCTTGCAACTGCCGGATCAATTTTTTTGTCTGCTCCGCCGATACTACATTCTTACCAAGCAAAATCACGCCCCCGATGTGACGTTCGCGGAGCCACTGCCCTGTGGTGGTCGAAAGCGAACTTCCCGGAATACTCACCATCATCATCTGGCCTATTTTTTGCTCAATTGAAAGTTCCGAAATCTTTCTTCCTAATTCCGTTGCACGACGGTTGTGAAGAGACGAAAAAGCTGCTGATGCTGCATGCATGGTTTCCTTCGACGTGAATGTTTCCATTTCGGAGAGCAGAAACGCCGTTGCGAGCACCAACGCGGATAAAAACACGAGAAGTTGCTTCATGGCAAGGTTTCCGAATCAGGGAGCCAATAGGACGGTATAGTCAAACTCGGTTCCCCAGTTGCGACACGAGGGATCGCATGTACCGGGACAGTTGGGATGATTCGGATTGCATGGCTGCGGACCGCATGTTGCTTTGGGCAATGTTGCAAGATTGAGCACTTCTGCTGCCCGAAATCCGATTACGGCAAAAGTTTTTGAACTCCCTAGCTTGCATCCATACCAGTCGCCATTATAATTCCCATAATAGGTATAAAAGAAAGTCCCGTCTGGACGAGGATTGAACATGGCCCATAATGGCGGAGAAGTTTGCGTAGGAGGACCGACATTAATCGGATCCACTGGGGTCTGGGCAAGATATGGTCGCAAATACTCCATAAAATCTGAATAAAAACTCACCTCCCACCCAGCAAGATTCTGTCCGTTGGTGTACGTAACACCCGGATACGCATTATTGGCGTCGTAATACAACTGGAGCGCTTTAGTAATATTGTCCATATCCGCCAGACGCCGCGCGTCCCGCGCTTTTGCCCGCGCGGAATTCAAGGACGCCAGCACCACGCTCGCAAGAAGCGAGATGATCGAAATCACCACGAGGAGTTCGATCAACGTAAATCCCGTTTTCCGGTTCATTAAAAAGGTTGAATTTTTTTATATTCCTCCAGTTCTTTTGGGGTAAGACCGGGACCCCGTTCAATATACGGTCCTCCAATACCGTTGACAAACAAAAAAATGGAAAACAGCCCAATAACACACGCAAGAGCAAGCAGCGCGTATGCGGCCTGGCGCTCGGTCTTGAGCGTACCGCCCGAATGCCGCAAAACCCATGTAATCATCTTTGGCGTCTGAAGCTCGCCCAGAATCGCACGAGACCGGTACATTTGTCCGTCCAGCCGCACCGCAGATTCGTCCGGCATTGCAGCAGGTCCTGATGGAGCGGACGGCGCAATAAGTTTGTCTTTGTTATATTGCTCAAGAATATCCATACGCTTATGCTTCGCGTTTTCGCTCGCGTGTAATCACGAACCAGTGATAGAGATATAACGGCAGCCCGATAATGATAAACGCAAGCGAGTTGGATGCCTCACGCTCACGGGACGCGCGAAGATAATCAATATTTTTCTGCGATTCCTGCCATGATTGATACTCCACGAGCCAGCGGCTAAGCGCATCCTTTTCTTCGCTAGAAATTTCTTTTTTCTCGGTAATTTTTACGCTACCCAAACCCTTTTCTTTCTGTACCGATACCGGTTCCAGCACCCCATACGGAGGATATGGCGGTGCGGACCGGACACTTTCCGGCTTGTCCGCCTCGCGGAAAATAAAAATCTTCAGACCCAAGTCCAGGAGCCGCACCGCACCGATAACCATCAGCACGAGACCGATAAGCGCAAACAAATACAGATAGATGGTCCGGATAAGTGAATGTTTTTGGAATAACGGCATAAATGAGAGTGAAAATTATTGATCGTCGTTAGCTTGATTATACGCCAAGGCTACTTTCTCTTCAATACCTTATCCACAGCTTCGAGAATATGGGCAACTCCCATGCCAAAGTGTTCGAGAAGTTCGTTTGGCTCTCCGGACTCGCCAAAACGGTTTTGCATGCCGACAAACTCCATCGGCACCGGATGGTTTCGTGCAAGCACTTCGGCAACCGCCGAACCCATGCCGCCGGCCACCTGATGTTCTTCCACAGTTACGATTGCTCCGGCATCTCGGCCAGCTTTTATGATGGTCTCCTCATCCATGGGCTTGATCGAAACATTATTAATCACGCGCACCTTTACTCCTCCTTTTTCCAGCTGGTCTGCGGCAAGGATTGCGCGATGCAGCAGGGGTCCGCACGCGATAATTGCAACCTCCGGCTTGGTGTGTTTTGGCTCAGTCCAGTAGAGGTATGCCTTACCGATCTCAAAAGGAGAACCCTCGGTAGTCATGACCGGAGTTTTTTCCCGGCCGAATCGGGCGTAGCACGGACCGTTGACTTTTCCGATGGCAAGGGTAACGCGCTTTCCTTCCCAGATGTCACAGGGCGCGAAAACTTGCAGATTGGCAATCACACGCGTAAGAGCAATATCCTCGATGGCCTGATGCGTGGCACCATCTGGCCCAACCGATACGCCTGTGTGCGAGCCGATGATTTTTACATTTTGTTCGTTGTAGCAGATCGTCGTGCGTATCTGCTCCCAATTTCTGCCCGGACTGAACATAGCATATGACGTGATGAACGGAACTTTCCCCATTGCGGCAAGCCCGGATGCCACCGACGCAAGATTTTGTTCCGCAACCCCGATTTCCACAAACCGCTCCGGATATTTTTTGGCAAACGCCTCGGTGCGCGTTGACTCAACCAGATCCGCACACAGCGCCACGACATTTACGTCTTCTTCCCCGGCCTGCACAAGCCCAAGACCATAGCCATCCCGCGTGGGACGCTGTTCGATTTT
>CAYJOT010000021.1:0-12310 GCA_964371935.1 uncultured Candidatus Saccharibacteria bacterium
CAAAAACTCCAGCCATGACCAGAGCGATCAGGAGCAGGGAGAGGATGAGTGTTTTATGTTTGGTGAGGGGGCTTGACATGCTTTTTTAATCTGCTATACTGTAGTTACATTTGGGGTTACCCACTGATCCGGAGCTCACGCTCCGGTGACCAATTCTAAAGTCCAAGCAATTTTGTTGCGGATTTTTTTAGTTCATTCAGTTCGTCTTCTGACAAAGCGGATTCTCTAATATAGAGACGGTTGGCAGAAATAAATCGTACTTGGTGCATAAGTACCCAGCGGTCCTTATTTTGTACATGTAAATAATGGTACCAACTGCCTTCACGTTTTTGCGTACTGGTGGGCATGACGATACAGGAATTATGAGACAACTTTCTCAAGACAACAACAGGTCTCCTGAAATCTTGCCCCTTTCCGTACACTTCTTCGCCGACATTAACTCCAAGCGAGCACCACCAAATCTCACCCTCCTTAAATAAAAGGTCTCGCTTGTTGGTATCCAGTGTTTTCTTCTTTGCATTCCACGCGTCAAAATCTTTTTCCATGATTCTACGTTTTGATCCTCACCGCGCCGTATGTGCAAACACCCCCTGTCCCTGCCTGCGCAGGCAGGCCGCGCCAAAAACTCCGGCCATGACCAGCGCCTGCTCACCGAAGCCTTGGCGTAGGCGGGTGATCAGGAGCAGGGAGAGGATGAGTTTTTCCAGGGGGGTTGACATACTTTTTCAATCTGCTATACTTTGGTTATAAACGGCTTCGGCCCGCCCTCGTCCTCACGGACGAGGGAGAATTATTCTTAGGCGTATTCTTTAAAATTCGCCTGAATTGCAGCACGCACCAACACTGGCTGTTCGAAATGTTCTCCTCCGCCATCCTGCTCGAATCCTATGTTTGCGCCGAGCGAACACCACCATATCTCACGCTCCTGAAAAAGCGCCACTCCGGCTTGCTCGTGGAGTTCTTTCTTTAATCCGTGCCATTTTTGAAAATCTTTTTGCATATCCTTTTATAGTATACTCTTGTTATCAACGGCAAACACCCCCTGCCCCGCCCCAAAAACTCCGGCTATGACCAGGGCGATCAGGAGCAGGGAGAGGATGAGTGTTTTATGTTTGGTGAGGGGTCTTGACATACTATTAGGGACTCGTGTATACTTATCGCATAAGTGCCTTCGGGCTCGCCCCTGTAAGGGGGCAAACAGGCAGGGGAGAAAATCGGAGAGCCGTCAGAGCAAGTCTTTGGCGGCTTTTCGTACGCCCGCGAAAATCTCTTTATCAAGATGGCCGATTTTACGTACAAGGCGTTTATTGTCAATCACGCGTATTTGAGACAGAAGCGCCCGCGCCTCTTTGCCGTCCACAAGTCCGACCGATGGACGCAATGGATGATCTTTCCCAGCCGTAGTAAGCGGAATGATAAAACATGTCTCACTACTCAATCCTTTTAAAATAATCACCGGACGGCGATATTCATCTCCTGCGCCATCCTGTTCAGATCCGACATTGACCCCAAGCGAACACCACCACACTTCCCGTTGGTGGTAGAGTTTAGTTTCACCTATGGCGCCAACCTGCTTTTTTTGCTGGGTCCATCCGTCGAAATCTTTCTCCATAATCTTATCTTACACCAACCGATCACTTTACCCAATCTCCCCATGTGCCACCCCCACCCCCACCCCATGCCCCTGCCTACCGGCAGGCAGGCCGCGGCAAAAACTCCCGCGATGACTAATCCATCAACCGGCGGAGACCAGGAGCAGGGAGAGGGCTATTTTGTTTATGCGGGGTTTGGACATTTTTTCATTACAGAGCGGGCTGCGGGGTAAAGTCCGGGTTGTTGAGATTATCAAGAAATCCGAATACGGCCTGCATGGTCTGGCTTGCGCGCTGTTGAGTGTCGCTCGCGTTTTTGATGGCATCAATGCTTGAGCCGACTTCTGCGGTTACCTCGGCCGCGGTCGCTACCCTGGCGAGCCGGTCGCCTGATGCGCGCAATCTCGTGTCCGCTTCTTGCAGCGCCTCAAGCGCTCCACGCTCGCTGCCATTGGGGCTCGTAAGCAACTCCATATAGTTTTCAAGCTTGGCCTCAAGCTGTGCCTCGGGCACGGTAGTTGGCAGCGTTAATAGCCGTTGCATAAGGTTCTTGATATCTATTTGTTTTGCCTTAAGATCAACAATAATTTTGCTGATCTTTGCCCTGATCTGGTCCGGAATAGGTATGATTCTCGATTGATTTGCGGCAATATCCGTGGCAAATCTGCCTAAATCCCGTATGGTAATCAAGTCCTCCCGAAGCATTCTGATGCGGGCTTGTTTAAGCAGAATATCGGAAAGAAGCTGGGCGACTTCCGTGTTCACGGTGCCTCCGATGGCGAGTAATTGTTCCCGCAATGTGCTGATGCGTGACTGTTTGATGAGAATATCAGCAAGCAGATTGGCGATCTGGGTATTTACTGTTCCTCCAATAGCGAGTAGTTGCCTGCGAAGCGTGCCAATTTGCGTCTGCTGTGTCTTGATATCAGCAAGCAGTGCGGCAATCTGCCCATTGATCTCGGCGGAGCCCCCGCTCTTCAATTGCTGCCTTGGCACGCTTACCCGTGCCTGTTCATTTGCAATCGTGTCAGTCAGATCGCTAATTTGCGAGATAAGCTGGCCGGACTCCTCGTTCACTAATTGCTGGCGCAACACGCCAATCCGTGCCTGCTGGTTTGCAATTGCGTCAGTGAGCGTGGTAATTTCGGAAATGATTTGCCCGGCTTGCGCGCCGACCAACTGCTGGCGCAACACGCCCACCCGCGCCTGCGCTTCCGCAATCGTATCCGTGAGCGTGCTGATTTCCGCGTTGATTTTATCTCCTTCGGCAACGATATTTGCCTGTGCAAGATTAAGCCGGTTTACCAGCCGCACTGCTTCAGGGCGTTGTAATTTTTCTTGTAGCGCGTTTGTCTGGGTCTGCTCGGTTGAGATATCTGCGGCAAGCCTGCCTATCTCGGCGGCAAGCTGGCGCACCTCGGCAATGATAGATGCGGCTTGTACCACGATGTTGTCAATAAGCGCGCCGTCGGACCGGTTGACTAACTTTGCTTTGAGCGCGCCTATCTGTTCTTGATCGCGCGCTAGCGAGTCGGCAAAGCCGTTAAGTTCTCCGCCTATCTTTTCGGCGGCACTCATGATCTTATCTTGCTTGGGTTTAAGTTGGTCTATTAATTGCGCGGCATCAGGACTCAACAGTTTTTGCCGCAGCGCGCTGACTCGGGATTGCTCTGCCGATATATCCCCGGCAAGAGCGCTGACCCTGGTGCTCAATTGGTTTGCCTGGGTTATAAATAAGCTTTGGTTTGCCACGATGCTGGTTGTGGAAAGTCCGCCAATCGCGGCCGTTACTTCTTGAATTGCCTGGCGCACGAGCGCTATCTGGCTTGCAAGCTGGGTGCGGCTGCCATTAATGCTCGCGAGCGTATCGGTTTTGAGATCGCCGGTGGGCGATGCCGACGGCGATGAACCGACCTCGGCCGCGATGGGTTCAACCCGGTTGAGCGTTTGCGAGACCTGGTCGTCAACTTGTTCTATGTCTCTTGGAGTGATGGTTACATAAGAGGAAAGCTTGGTATTCGCGATGATATCGTGTTCGGTCAGTAACGTCCGGTTTTTGCCGAGCATATCTTCGGTTTGCTGTGCGAGCTCGAGCTTGCGTGCGGGGCTTGCGCTCGTCATCTCTCTTCGCAGTGCAAGCGTCTGATCAGTTGTTGTGGTTAAGGCGCCCTGGATCGTAAACATGGCTGCATCGCTACGGGCACGAAGAGAATCGCGTGAGGGGCTAATTTCTTTATAATCCTTAAACAGGCCAGGATCGTTGTAGCTTACCGTGGTATTGGGGCTTCGGCCAAAGATGCCGTGGGCTGACTGTATAGTGCGATTGAGCAGTGCGCTTATAATAGGCGCCACTATGGCCTCGTCTACAAATTTTGCGCTGATACCAAGATCAATGCCGGTTGTATTTGCTTTGTTTAGGGCATTAGTGATAATCTCGCCCGGGGTCTCAATCACATCTTCGGTGGTACATTTTGGTTGTGGCGTGAAGCAATTGCCGTCCACATCGCACTGCTCAGGTTGAGGTACGCAGTTGGTCTTGCTTCCTGTTTTAATGCCTTTTCCCATAATCGGACCGCTCTTTTTATATCTCTCAAGAAAGGCCTGATTCTTTCTTGACTCGCTGGCAAGTTTTGCATCAAGCGTTAAGAGAAATGCCCCGGCCGTATTGTTTTGAATATCCACACTGGTTTTGAGAAACGCTTCCCAACCGCCGTTTTGGAAATTATCGTAAAAATTCTGCACATTGCTCACGACTGCCGAAAGCGAACACTTTGCGCGCTGGCGAAGCCCGCCTGCGGGCATGCGCAGGTTGAGACGCAGGTACGCACCAATGTCTCCACAAAAATCAATTACGGAGAGTTGTCCCAAAAATTCTCCGGCCCGGTCGTCAAGCTCATTGGTGAGCGCCTGCTCAAAATTGCCGATAAAGCCGACTTTATTTCCCCCGTCCGCCGAGATCCAATTTACCACCTGCTGGGTGATTGCCACGATTGCCGCTCTGATGGGCACACGTACCAGTATGGGCTCAGCTACGTTCTTCACGAGCCAGTCCGTGGAGGTGATGGTATCCCAGAAATTTTCAAGTTTGTTTGTTCCGGTCTTGACCGGTGGCAATTGCGCGTATGTGCTGAACGGCGCTGCGATCTGCAACACCATAAGCGCGGCAAGGAGAAATGTTGCGGAAAAAGTTTTAATGTTGCGCGGTAACATAAGGGTTGTAGTGTTGGTAAACGGCTATATGCCGATTTTTTGGTACTCGCTCGTGAATTTATTCAGGAGCGTTTTAAACTGTTCTTGTATAGCCATATATTGTCTTAATGCAACGAGTGCGTTCAATGGGTCGTCTCCGGCAGTGCGCATTTTGCGCGCAATGCTTGCCTGGCCGATTATTATGTTGACATACTCAAGGTGCAATTCGGCAAACTGCGGAGGCGCGGGAAGTTTTTTAAGTTGCGAGATAATTTGGTTATATTCTGCAAGGTATGGGTCAAGCGCGTCTAATTTCCCATAATTCTGCGTCTCCATTGCTTCAGCAAAAATCTGCACATAGGGTTTTGCGGTAAGCGATTTTGAATTGGTTTCTATGATGCGAATCATTGCGGTCTGATATGCTTGCGCCGCCGCCTTTGATCCATCGCGTCCGACAACAATATCTTTTTTGGTTAAAGTATATTGAATTTGGTCAGGTGTTGATCCCAATACCGTATCCACGAGATTCTGCGCCGTGGCATCCGAATCAAACGGCGCATCCGGGTTTGCTATGCGCCCGACTATCATTTCCCGCGCAATTTTTTCAGCAAGCTGTCTGGTCAGGTTTTGCGGCTGTCCCGGCTTCGTATCCTGTGCGGGCGTGGATGTGGCCACAAAATCATTTGGCTCTGCTGGACTTTTTGAGGTATTGGCTACGGATGGATCGCGATTTAATTTAACTTCCTCGCCATCCAAAGTCCGGTCTCCGTCCGTATCCTGATTGTTCGGGTCAGTACGATATAAAACCTCGGCCCAGTCCCTTAATCCGTCATTATCGCTGTCCTGCTGGAGTTTTTTAAGCTGTTCGCTGCGCTGCGCAGGATCGGCAATCGTAAAAATTCCTTGTTCCGGCACGTTTTGCTTTTTGGTCTTTAAATATAGTATAAGTCCGCTCACCACTATCAAAACAGCTAATAACAATACGGCCTTCCGGTGAGAGCGAAAATAATTGTACATTTTAATCATGGCGCTTATCATCCTGATCCGCCTCTGGCGGAAAAGGATCTTATTTGATATTTTGCGGAATTAAAAGATTCTTCGCTACGCTCAGAATGACAGCACCACGAATTCAATTTTGCTTAAGCATAGCTTATTTTCTGGCACTATGCGATCCAAGAAGCTGTGGATAACTTATTTTTATGGTATAGTGAAATTATATGAAAAATCATACCTTGGCAGTACCTCTTCTTATCGCGTTAATCATGGCATTTGGTGTTGTCCATACCGCGCGGGCGCGGGGGCTTCTTGATTATGGCGGGCACACGATTATGTTCATCCCGTGTACCGCAATGCCAACATGGTTTCTCGTGTATTACCTTCCTACCGGCCCTACGCCAGTGTTCGCGCTTATGTATTCAACGGCCAAAGTACCGGTTGATGATGACGATAAAAATCACCTTATTCCCAGTTTTGGACTTTTGGGACTTGCGGCACCGGCCACCATACCGTGCTTAGTCTATGCTGGGATTGCGGTCATACCTATAGGAGTTGGTTTTCCTGTTGTGATGTAATATGAATCCCAGCCCACTTGCCATTCTGGTCATTATTGCTATAAGCGCCGCGGTGTTTGGCGGGATTATATTTTTTGGGTTGCGCGGCGCCGCACCGGTAACGTTGCCGGCAGTTCCGGGTACGATTGTGCGCGTTCCCGACATTTTGAATTTGCCGGGTTTTGGAAATAATCAGAACCGGCAGGCGCCAAGTCAAAATACCGGCGGCGGCTCAACCGCGCCCATATTGCCGGGCGCAAGCGGCCGGGATGTTGTGGTTGAGAAAAGCGAACTTCCGTTCCCGGTGATTCCCGCTGCTCCGGCGCCGTCCCGGTTGCCCGGGCAGAGCATTCAGATTCCGCCGTCATTCAAAACTTCTACGCCTCCGTTTGCAGTTTTTTCGTCTCCGCAACCAAATCCAATTCCAGCGCCAACGCCCGTTCCTGCTCCAATCACGTCCGCTCCCCGGCAAACCGCAGCCACGCCTTTTTCAGTATTTAAGGCATCTCCGCAGCTGCGAGTGTTCCGCGAGCAGATGATACAAGAGGGCGTTATCGGAAACAAGGAGTTTACACAAATTAACAATAACAAAGACGCGGAAGCATTCATGCTCAAGCTCGTCGAGTGGCAGGCGCGAAAAGCATCCTCAACGCCGGAGCAGATTCAGGACGCGCTTGATCGGATCAAAAAAGCGTATAGTCAACTGCGGTCAACATCTGCACCTTCCGGGCGGTAGTATGTTTTACTTGTATCGGGTATGGGGAGTTTCTATCACTATCTTGTCCGATCGACCAACATAGTGATAGAAAACATTCAGAGTATTTTTATGAGATGCGCCCATTCTTCCAATGAAAGTTCTTGAGGTCGGCTGATTGGTAAATGTCCGATAGAGTTGAGAGCTTGAACAAGCTCTTTTTTTGATGCAAAAGATTGGAGGTTATTAGTTAGCACCTTGCGGCGGGAGGAAAACCCGGCTTTGACAATGGCAAAAAAATCTTTTGGGGCGATGTGGTGTTGCGCGAAAAAGTCTTCCGATATGTTGGAGATTTTAAGGATTGCTGAGTCAACTTTTGGGCGCGGGTTAAAACACAATGCCGGCACTTCAGCAATAATTTCCGGCGTGCCGTATGCCTGCACCGAGAGCGCCAAGATATTCATATCCGGGGGCTGCGCAACTGCGCGCTCCGCCACTTCCCGCTGGATTGTGAACACGATGATTTCCGGCTTCTTTTCCAGTTCGAGCAAAATGCGGATAAGACGCGAAGTAAGATAATACGGGATGTTGGCGATAACTTTGTAGTTTTCCAGACTAAGTCTGGAATGGACTCCATAGATTCCAGACTTAGTCTGGAACGGGGGCTTAGGTAAAAGGTTTAAGATATCCTCGGTAAGAATCTCTACATTTGTGATTTTTTCTTGTACCAGCGCTGCCTGTAGCGCAATGCTTAACTCGCGGTCTTTTTCAACGGCGATAACCCCCTTGGCGCTGTTTGCGAGAAAGCGCGTGAGCACGCCGGTTCCGGGGCCGATTTCCAATACTGTGTCATTGCGCGTAATCTCTGCGGCATGCGCCAGCGCCGGAAGCACCCACTCACAAGTGAGGAAGTTTTGGCCGAGCAGTTTGTTGGGCCGAGGGGTTGGCATGGTGTGTCGTCATCCTGAATCCCGACACGTCGGGGATGAAGGATCTCTTTGGTGGTAAGGGGGAGATTCTTCGCTTCGCTCAGAATGACATGTGGGGGTATCATTCAATAAAAATATCGTCATCGTGTTCGTTGCGGATTTCAATCAGATGTTCCGGGATTTCGCGCAGGAATCGCGATGGGATATTGGTCTGTATTGACCCGAAGTGCATGCGCCGAAGCGCGCATGAGAGAAAAACCTTTTCTTTGGCGCGGGTCAAGCCGACGTAGCAAAGGCGCCGCTCCTCTTCGAGTTCGCTCGGGCTGAATAATGCCCGGCCATGGGGAAATATGCCCTCCTCAAGTCCCACCAGGAATACAATGCTAAATTCAAGGCCTTTGGCAGCATGCAGGGTCATGAGGTTGATCGCATCCTGCGGTACTGCGGCCTCGTCCGCCTGACCGGTAGGCAGGTCCTGTTCCGACATGAGCGCGGCATCCTCCAGTAATTTTTCAAGTCCGGCCGGCGGGTCAAGATCGTCATATCTTTTTGCGACGCTGACTAATTCCTCGATGTTTTGCCAGCGTTCCTCGGCCTGGGGTTGTGTTTCTTCAAGATAGGTGCGGTAGTTGATGGTAGTAAGAAGATACTTAATAAAGTCCGACCCTGATCTCCTGTGTAGAGTATCACGAAGTTCGGCGAGTAGAGTATCAAAGGTGTCAAGTGCAGTTTTTTTGCTTTTTTGGATGCGCGGGGTATGCATTTCTCCGGTATCCGGATTCGCGTTTTTCGCGATTTCCAGATTGCGGTAAAACTCAAGAGATTTTTTACCGATCCCACGGGGCGGTACGTTGATGATGCGCCTAAGGGACATCACATCCTTCTTATTCAACAGCAGCCGGATGTACGCCAGGATGTCCTTTATCTCTTTGCGCTGATAAAACCGGACTCCGCCGACCATCTTATACGGGATATTGTTTTCAAGCAGCATTTCCTCAAAGACGCGGGATTGCGCGTTTGTCCGATAAAGTACCACCATGTCCTTGAGCGCGTATCCGTGCGCCTGCTGCTCCCGCATGGTTTCCAGCAGGTATGCGGCCTCGGTTCGTTCGTTTTCCGTCACAGAAAGCATGATTTGACTGCCTCCCTGCTGCTGGGTCCACAGCTGCTTTTCACGCTGGTTTTTATTGCGGCTGATCACGGCGCTTGCGGCATTGAGAATAACCTGCGTGGATCGGTAGTTTTGGTCAAGGATAATTACTTTCGCGTCCGGCCAGTCCTGTTCAAAGTTGAGGATATTGCGGAAATCGGCGCCGCGAAAGGCGTAGATTGCCTGGGCGTCGTCCCCTACAACCGCAATATTGCGGTTTTTTTCGGCAAGCGCTTTGATGAGCAGATACTGTACATGATTCGTATCCTGCCACTCATCCACATGGATGTATTGGAAACGATCCTGATATGTGGTAAGCACCTCCGGATGGTTTTCAAACAGGAGCACCGCATTGCCGAGCAAATCGTCAAAATCCATGGCATTGGACTGGCGGAGTCGGTGCTGGTATTCGGCATATATTTTCTGGAGTGTTTGCGGAAAAAGGTTGGACAGGTCATTGGTCTCGGCATAATGCACGGGCGTGATAAGTTCGTTTTTGAGCCGCGAGATATTGGCACTGATTGCCGCATAAGAAAATTGCTTTGGGTTGATCTCGAAGTCAGCCATGATCTCTTTGATCAGCCCGGATGTATCGCTGTCGTCAAAGATGGTAAAGCGCGGAAGATAGCCGAGCTTCTGGGCGTGAACCTGAAGGATGCGCACGCAAAGGCTGTGAAAGGTTCCAGTAAACGGAAGCCGGAAACTGGAAGCCGGAAACCGGACATCAGGAACAAAATCGCGCAGGAGTGTCATAACTCGTTCCCGCATCTCGCCCGCGGCTTTATTAGTAAAGGTAACGGCAAGAATTTGCTCGGCCGGGACGCCGGTTGCGATGAGGTGTGCAATGCGGTGCGTGATTGTTTTGGTCTTGCCCGAGCCGGGTCCGGCCAGGATTAACACGGGCCCGTTCACAGCCAGCACCGCTTCTTGTTGTTTTTCATTGAGTCCCTTGAGAAGGTCCATGATGTTTCAGATTAACAGAAACAGTGGTTCATAGGCAAAAATCATGAGTTTTTTTCTGTGAATAATGTGTGCATAACATCATTGACCATCTGTCTGGTATAGGGTATTATGGAAGTAAGCGATACGCGCTTTTTGTTTTTATGGGGAAAAACGGCTTATCTAAAAGAAATACCATAGAGTCGGCATTTCGTATCAAGCAACAGCTTGTGGTCACTTTATATATTCTCCTCGTTGGTGCACTTTTAATGCCAGCCCATGCCCGGGCCGGTTTTTTTTCAAATTTGGCAAAATTTTTCTTGCCGGACAGCGCAACCGCGGTCTCGGACTCGAGTCGGAGCGCGGCAACCATCTCGCTCCCGTTATTGGGAAGCCGCCAGATTGGCCAGCAGCCGCTCGATGAGACAGCCGGCGATGGCAAGAAAACCGATCCGGATCAGTCCCCCATTTCCGTAGTCCAGGACAGCGCCTTAGTTGGCTCGCTTAATCCGCTTGGCATCATGTCCGAAAACGGCCAGGACAAAATCGTTGCATACATGGTGCAGCCCGGAGACACTGGTCGAGGCATCGCCAATAAATTTGGTATCTCGTTTAATACCTTACTCTGGGCAAATGACCTGAAGAATGCTGCGGAGATCAGAGCGGGTGACAGCTTAATTATCTTGCCGGTTTCCGGCATTCAGTATGAGGTAAGAAGGGGCGATACTATTGATTCGATTATAAAAAAGTTCAAACCAAAGGATTTAACTGACGAGGCCGATATTTTAAGTTTTAAGGCCGATATTTTCAGTTTTAATAACCTTGCGGTCAATGAAGACCTTGAAGCGGGAAGCACGATTCTGATTCCCGATGGCGAGCTTACTCTATCAGCGCCTTCAAAACCATCGCACCTATCCGGTTCTCCCGGGGGCAGTTCTCGCTTTGCAAATCTTCCCGAGTATCGCGGATACTATCTACGCCCGGTTATCGGCGGCAGGCGTTCGCGCGGGATTCACGGCTACAACGGTGTTGATCTTGCAAACTCCTGCGGCCTGCCCGTGCTCGCGTCCGCTGACGGAGTAGTCCTCATTGCTCGCGCTTCCGGCTGGAACGGCGGATACGGAAAATACGTCGTCATCAACCACGGAAATGGAACCCAGACCCTGTACGCGCACATGAGTGCCGTACTCGCTGTAGCCAGACAGCGCGTAGACCAGGGCAGCCAGATCGGCGCTATCGGCTCCACCGGCAACTCAACCGGCTGCCACGTGCATTTTGAAATCCGAGGGGCGAGAAATTTGTTTTAGTGGTTGTTTTAAAAAAATATGGAAAAGCACTCTCTATTGAGTGCTTTTATTGATGCGCGTTATCACGTTTCTGACGTTTTGTTCCCAGCCACTTGCATTGCTGGTATCAATTGTTGCAAACACCCGAAAGGGAAGTTTCCGCAAAACCCACCTGCCGCCGCCTTTATTTTCCCAACGGTAATGGTGTGGCCTGCGCCGGTCCATCTCGCGGAGCTTCACAACAGCACCTCGGCTTTGCTCGCTTCCGTTCCATGGCGTTGATGCTCCGCCGAAAAAATCTTCGCGGCGAGCTTTATAACGTGCCGTTATTATCCGTCCGGCCATTATGTCGTAGTCTGCGTGGACGCGGACAAAAAACAACCTAGCGCTTGTTTTGCTTATTTTTGCCCGCAGGCTCGCGCGTTTTCTTGCATCAATATGATCACTATCCACGACAACGTTACTTTCCTTATGAAGCAGCTCCACAACGACATTCTCGGAAATTTTACGCATACCCTCATACCCTTCATTCTGTTTGCGGAGCTCGACGCGAATTGCGTCGCCCTCTACAATAATAGCGCCGATTCCCCGGGCAAGTTCTTCGGCAATAAAGCTCTTTCCGGAGCCGACCAGACCGACCATCGCAATAACGACTGGCCGTTTAGTCTTCCTTTTGATGACAGCGAGCTTTTGCATAAAAGATTCTTGCGCTTGCCGCTCTTTGGGCGTGAGCGATTCTCTTTTGAGTTTTAAGTAAACATCAATCAAAAATGGAAGCAGGGGCTCGCGAATTTGAGCGAACATTTCTTTGTCCTCCTGATGATTTGCCGCCAGCTTTATGAACTATAATGGAATGTAGCATGGGCAAAGTACGGTGTCAAACGTCCGCGCGCGGCCGATATTGTAATGCCTCGGTCAGGTGTGGGGCCTCGATCTCCGGGGATCCGGCAAGGTCGGCGATGGTGCGGCTGACTTTGAGGA
>CAYJOT010000022.1:0-11607 GCA_964371935.1 uncultured Candidatus Saccharibacteria bacterium
CTACGAAAACCGTTTAATACGGTCCTCGAATTAGCTACTTGTCCTACTGGGCTCCCCGGGTAGGATTCGAACCTACAACCTTCGCCTTAACAGGGCGCCGCTCTGCCGTTGAGCTACCGGGGAATAAGGAAAACTGTAAAAACTTGAAACTTTGTAACTATAAAACTAGAGAATAGTATAGGATAAACTCGGGGCTATTTCAAGAGGTATTTTTTGAGGCCGATGAACTGGATGATAAGGCGGTTGCTTTCTTCCAGTAAATCCTTATGAGTTTTTTCTCCGATGTGACCATCGTCTAAACATAGGTCAAGACACGCGATAACTTCATTGAGAGAAGTATCAGCCTGGTTGAGAAAATGAGCCGTATCTCTATCTGATCTTCTGTATGCGCCCTCGGTAATGTTCAGGATCACAGAATTCATCGCTCTGGTAATTTAGTATGCCAGATTGTCTTGCTTGGGAATTTTTGAGATCGCTTCCGCGTGCAGTTTCTTTCTGAATTCTCTTGCCTCAATATAAATTGGCCATTCCCGAAATTTATAACTCACAGATATTTTACTATTTTATTGTTTTACGTTCTATCGTTCTATTGTTTTATCGTTTCCCCTTAATATTCCGCAAGTTTTTTGGCTATGTCGTGGTCGCGGATGCGCTCCAGGGATTTGGCTTCAATCTGGCGTATGCGCTCACGGGTGACGCCGAATTCTTTGCCGACTTCTTCGAGCGTATGCATAACGCCGTCTTCCAAGCCGAAGCGAAGGGATAAAATCTTCTGCTCGCGCGGGGTAAGCTCGCCGATGATGGTCATCAGCTGGTCGCGCAGCAGGCGGCGCGCGGCGGTTTGCGATGGCGAGAGGGTTTTGTCGTCTACGATAAAATCTCCAAGGGCCGAATCCTCGTCATCGTCCCCTACTGGCGCTTCAAGCGAGACCGTATCCTGCTCGATCTTCTCAATCAGACGCACTTTTTCAACATCAAGCTTCATCTCCGCGGCAATCTCCTCTGCCAATGGCTCGCGGCCCAAATCTTGCAGCAAGCGGCGTTTGACCTGCTGGTATTTTGAAATGGTTTCTACCATATGCACGGGAATGCGGATGGTGCGCGCCTGGTCCGCAAGCGCGCGCGTGATTGCCTGGCGGATCCACCAGGTTGCGTAGGTTGAAAATTTGTAGCCCCTGCGGTAGTCAAACTTTTCTACGGCTTTAAACAGGCCGATGTTTCCCTCCTGGATCAAATCAAGCAAGGTCAGGTGCGGCGAACGGCCCACATAGCGCTTGGCAATGGATACCACGAGCCGCAGGTTTGCCTGGGTCAGTTTTTTTCGCGCCTCATCTTCCCCTTTCTCGATCCGCCGGGCAAGCTCTTTTTCCTCTTCGCTGTTGAGCAGCGAAATTTTTCCGATCTCGCGCAGATACATTTGCACCGAATCCTGGCTCATCTGGTCGAAATCATACGCGGCCTCTTTTTTTTTGTGCTTGGCGGAGTTTTGCGGCGTAGTTTCCACAACGGCGTCTTCGATAAACTCTTTTGATTCAAGAATGTCTATGTTTTCCTTTTCAAGCCGCACATACAGGTCTTCGAGCAGCAAGATGTCTTCTTCAATATTTGGAAAATAATAGAGTATTTCGGAATAGGTCACAAAGCCGCGCTCGCGCCCGCGTTTGAGCAGCGCATTGATTTTCTGCTCGGCGGCTTCTTTCTCCTGCTGTGCCTTGGTGCGTGGTGTCTCCATAGATGTCGGTTTAATACTCCGCTTTGAAACCGCTTTTTTTATGTTGGGCCGACTTGTTTGTTTCTTTACCGGCGGCATCTTCTTTTTTACTATTTTTTTTAGCATAAGGTTTTAAGTTTATCTTACGTTTCAGTCATTCTAAACGGAGTCAAGAATCTCCCCATGTACAATGAGATCCTGCTCCGCCAACTGGCGGAGCAGGATGACATGGTTACACCGAGAGTGATTTTAATGTTTCCGAAATCGTGCGAAAATCATGAAGCAATGACGTAACAATTGCGCGGTCTCCGGTTTTTTCAGTGCGCTGGATGTCGGCGGACAACTGCCGAAGCCGATCTTTCAACAATGTTTTCCGAAGCTCACGCTTGCACAAAAGAAACTCCTGCTCTGGAGTGGTCGTGCTCTCTTGGGCGATAATCTCACTCTTAAAGCGAAGCAACTCGGTATCCATGGCGGACACAGAGGTGGAAGCAAGCACCGTCAATGTCCGAAACAGTTGCTCGTGTTCTGACGATGTGAATACCATATCCTTATTTTCGGCTTCGCGCAACCGTTCCTCTATGCTCAAGTTGCTTAACAAACTTAAGTAAAGTTCTTCGAGCAACTCGCGCCGGGTTCTGATCCGGGGTGTTGCAGCAGGCATCTGCGCCGGAAGAAATGAGGCATCATCTTGCCGGCCGCTGTGTTTGCGCCGCTCAAGTTCTTTTGCAATAACTTGTTCGGAAATACCAAGCCGCTTTGCCAGTTCGTTGATCCAATGCGCCTTTTCCACCTCATTGCTCACCTCTGCGATCAACGGCAACAGTACTGCGCCAATCGCTTTTTTACCTGCCGCGGTGTTTGGGTCTTCGGTACGGAATATTTTTTCAAAATAAAATTCAATCACCGGTTTTGCGCTGGCGACTGCCTCCTGCCATGCGACTGGATTTTCACGCACCGTGTCAGCCGGGTCTTTGCCTGACGGGATGCGGATTACCAGACGCTCAAATTCAAACTGCGACGCAAGCGCCAGAGAACGCTTGGTCGCGGACTCTCCAGCGAGATCGCTGTCAAACGAGCAACTCACGGTATTGCAGAGGCGCTTGAGTGCCGTCAGCTGCTGGGATGTTAACGCAGTACCGGAAACCGCAACCGTATTCACCACTCCGGCCTGGTGCGACATCACGCAATCCATATAGCCCTCTACGATCACCGCGCGATTCTGTATTCTGATCTCCTGCTTTGCCTTGTCAAATCCGTAGAGCGCGCGCGACTTATCGTAAATTAAAGTTTGCGGAGTGTTGATGTATTTTGCTTCAACTCTGGATTCTGGATTCTGGATTCTCGATGCTGGATTCGCATTTCCAGCTTCCGGTTTCCAGCTTCCGGTTTCCAGAATCCGCCCGCCAAACCCGATCACGCGGCTGTTGGTGTCCATAATCGGAAACATAATGCGGCTGCGAAACCGGTCATAGTGTCTTCCGGATCCGTCAGATGATTTGATTGCGAGTCCGGCTTTCTCAATGTCTGCAGGTGAAAATCCTTTTTGCGTCAGATTTTTCAGCAAAAAATCCCAGCTCTCCGGGCTGTACCCGATACGGAATGCCCGGATGGTCTCATCGCTTACCCCGCGCGTGCGCATGTATGATTTTACGCTCGGTGTCAACGAAAAAGTTTTTTCAAAAATTTCTGTGGCAACGGCGCAAATATCATACAGCCGGTTGCGCTCCGAACGAATCGCCGGATCCTCTCGTTTGATTATCACGCCTGATCGTTGTGCAAGCAGTTTCAACGCTTCAGGAAAATCAAGCGCCTCTATTTTCATGATAAATTTGAATATATCCCCTCCTTCGCCACAGCTTCCAAAACAATGCCAAATCTGCCGCGACGGCGTGACGAAAAACGAAGGCGTGCGTTCGCTGTGGAACGGACAATTCGCCTTATAATTGACGCCCGCCTTCTGCAGCTTCACATACGACTGCACCAGCTCCACAACATCAACCCGCGCCTTAATTTCTTCAACGGGAGAGAGCATAGAAAAGTGAGTTTACGATGAGTAATCTTTGTCTTGAGTATAAAAGTTTTTGAAAAGAAAATCAACCGCACATACCTCGCATGAAAACAAACAAGGGGTACCTCGCATAATGCATGATACCCCTCTTACTTTTTCAACTCTCCTTAAAAACATGTTTTTACTGTACGGGCAGAAAGCCCTGCACGATCTGCTCAAAGAACATTGCATCAGCAAATTGACTATCGGTGAGCGAATAGTGATAGCCGTGAGGAAATTGCCGGCGGTCTAGATCACTCAAGCGCGTAAACGCGTCCGAATGGATATCCAACGCGGTTTGCGTCGGCATTTCGCGATCCCACCGAAGGGCCAATTCATGCGAGAGAGCTGCATCTTCCGGCCGATGGGGAACAATCCTGAAACCGATACGCGCTTGTCCCAGCGGGTTTTGTCGCGGACGGAGAACAAGATAGATATCGGCATCGCCACTCGTGTAGTGTATATCGCGAGTTCCATCCGAATACGTTCGCCGCCGAACAAGACGCAGAGCACCTCGCCCAAAAGCACCCAGTGTTTTTATGATCATCGCAAAGTCCCTCTGCGCCTGTAATACATTTCCGATCAAAGTAG
Organism: uncultured Candidatus Saccharibacteria bacterium; assembly: GCA_964371935.1. Lineage (GTDB taxonomy): Bacteria > Patescibacteriota > Minisyncoccia > Sungbacterales > HO2-52-23 > JACQRW01. The sequence goes on from CAYJOT010000022.1 coordinate 4,353, forward strand.
GACGATCAACCTCGGCGTATATAGATCCGCGATACACTAATGCTCTGGAGAGCGCGTTGATGATCCGCTCATTTGCAGTAAACATCTGCGCCTGTAATTCAGCACGGAATGCATCCAATCGTTCCTGCGCAATCGTCTTTACATTGCACACAAAAAGCGAGCTTATGTCACCAAGTTTTGCATTGATCTCGTTATACTGGACTATCACTTGGCAAAACTGCTGACGAGATTCCGTCTGATCAAACAACCCATAAACCAGAATCAACGCCGCATAAAACTCGGTATCTGCCATGGCCCGTAATCCTGCCGGACCTGTGGTTTTGAGGTAATCAACTACTTGAGCTGGTTCCACGATGTTCATCACCTCAGTCAACGCGATCTGGTCTTTAAGCGACAACTCGTATGTTACAATCTGAGCCTCGTCTGCCAGAACGCGCATTGCGTCGGCAAAGGCAAGGTACCGCCCCGGTTGCACAAGCTCAGGCGGAACCGACTCAATGTCCTCTTGCTGAATAGTCACATACTTTACGCTTGAGTCGCGACTCCACTTAAACAGACCTACCAACTGTTTGTCTGGAGTGTAGAGACCGCCGTACTCCCTTGACATCCTATGTATAAGGTAGCCGCCAAAGTGTGGAAAATTATAGCGCACATTTCCAACACGAACGACATGCCTCCTGTTATGAGGAATAGAACGGAGCAGATGCCGAAAACGTGCGACACCAATACCGTACTGGAGATTACAGAAATCCTCTTCCGAGAGTATTCCCTGTCTAAACAACTCTGGATATACGAATTGAAGCAGACGAAGCGGACTGCCTCTAAACCTCTGCGCAACCATCCCTTCTAAATTCACTTCGCGAAGCCATCGTGCCGTTACCTTACGCGCAAGCTCGTCTTTTTTCCAATCAGTATGATAGTCCACCATGTGTTTGATTGCTTCCCGAACATTATTCTTTGACCAGTGAACAGCATGTGACACATCCCAAACATGCACATGGGGATTGTCCGGATTCGCCAGATCAAAAATATATTCAGGGAAAACGAAAGCCCACAAGTTGTACGCATTACCATTAAACCGAAGTCTCCTGCTTCTATTATTGATGATCCCATAGAGATTCTCCTGTCTGAGGAGGGACACAGTAAAACGATTCGCGAGTTCGCAGAGCGAAAGCCCCCATGGCATATGGAAGTGTACGGTGTGCCGTACTGCTTCCCGAATCAGTGATTCGTTCCAAAAGCAACGTTGTACGTCCCACCAGTGGAGATGAAAGATAGTTGGTCGCTTTGGATCAAATATGTATTCTGGATAGGCAGTCGTCAGCAATTTGTAGAGGCCATGTTGCGTAACCTGATTGTGCATTCTCTGTTGCTGCATCCAGGTTGTGGTAAATTTCTCAAAAATTTTTCTATCCACCTGCCATCCTTGTTGGGCGATCATCGGACGCAGCACTATACCCGCATTCAACAATCCCTGTTCACCCTCCCAGAATCCTAACGGCGTGTGCCCTTTTCTTATGCTACTTGCCTGATAGACATCCAGTACCATTTCCTGCGCCTTGATCCTGTAATGAGTTGCGTAGTCCGGTGATACTGCAAGCAAGGGGTCTAAAATGCCCCCGACCAATAACCGCTCATCAGTGATCTCAGCAATCTGGTCGTCCAGTAACCGCTCTTTTAACAATTGTCTCAATTCGCTCGCTGATAAACGCATTACGCGCCTCCTTTCCCGAAGTGAGTATTTAGTACTTCGTTGTAAAAGAAACTGTACAATATCCGTACCACCATTACGGCTTACGGTCAAATCAAAAACCGCCCCTGTTAAAGCAGGGCGGTTTTTTATCCGATCCGAAAGAATTTCTACTTATTCATCCCCCTATCCTTTTCGCCATTGATGCACGCCCTCGCTCCCGGCAAGCAGCATTTGCACTTGCCTCCCATATAGAAATAAAAACACCCCGACTGCAGGATGTTTTTATATTCAACACTTCGTCCACGATCGTGAGATAACCCCATTAATTTGGTTGATGAAAAAACAAGAATCCGTGATGCGTATGCGACACAACAGCTGATGTTTGAGAACATTCGTGTGTATGATAAAAATACACGCGAAATCTCCTTGTTGCCGTGGGGGAATCAGGAAATACGGCATACGTCGAAGACAGTGTACCCTGTGCAAGAAAACATGGAGGGTACGGAAGAAAAAGCGGGGACGAAAGCATCTGCGCATCACCCCGCATCTGGCCGAACGCTATCTCACCAAATCAACAGGGACTATGCATGCGTATGCGCGGATTCGAAGTATGCCGCAAGAAACCATGCGCAGACGATTCATTCAAAGTCGTACTGCCATGCTCGCGCGCACTCCATGGGAGTTTCCTCAGTTGGATGAGCCTCTCATCGCAATCGCAGACGCCATGTGGCATGCAAGCGAGGGGATCAAATGCACGACGTACTTCATTGTGTTGCGTCCAGTTTCCTCCTCGCGGGCGTGGATCATGCCACCCGTGACCGTTCCCGGGACTGAATCATGGGCTGGATGGCGCATTGCGTGGGAGGAAGTACCTGTAGCGTGCACACAGCGTATTCTGGCATTGGTATGCGATGGGAAACAATCTTTGCAGGTGATCGGGAAACAACGGGGATGGAAAGTGCAGCTCTGCCACTTTCATCTCATGGCACTGATTAAAAACTATGCGACAGGGCATGCTGGTACGCGATGGCAGGAACGGGGACGGCTCATTCTTGATACGATACAATCATCATCACTACTCAAGACGATGCCGTGCTGGAGAAGAATCTGGAGCAGCTTGCATGGATCATTGAGACCATACCTCATCGATTTCTCAAGAGCAAGCTGATCTGGTTTTCTCGACATGTCGATCTGTTCCGTACATGGCTTGATTATCCGGAGCTTAACCTTCCTACAACCAGCAACAGCGCGGAGTCCTTGATTAGGACTGTTCGAGATCTGTTGGAACGGAGTCGAGGATTCCGGTCTGCGCATTCATTGATACAATGGATGAGGGCAGGATGTCTGATCAAAAAGACCATACGATGTCGAGGAAGAAATCAACCAAATTAATGGGTATAACCCCCGATCGTGAGTGAAGTGTTGAATTTATCAAACGGTAACCCAGATTGAGAACGGGACTCTTCCACTTACCCAGAGCAGAAGTAGAAAAATGCTTAAAAGAATTGCCGTAATACTTCAAATGGATCTTCAAGAACTTCTTGATTTGTAGTTCATAGGATAGATATATGCGACGAAGCCCCGATTCAAGTGAATCGGGGTTTTATTACTTTACCTCGTTTTCAATGTCTTCCACTTCTTTTTTAATCGCGGATTCGGCGTTGTCAAGATCTTGCTTGAGCTGTTTGATAATTCTTTCCTCTTCCTCGGTAAGCTGTCTTCTCGTGCGGGTTTTTTCAAGCAGCTTGATCTGCTCGCGCATCGTATCTTTTAAGATATCAAACTCTTTGTGCAGCACCAATTCCGTGTCGCGCACTTCTTTTCGAAGCCGATTTCTCATAGTTGTGAATTTGTGCCAGAAATACCAGACAAGAATAAGTAAAAGTACAATCAAAGCAATAAGCGGAATAATAACAGCAAGGAATGTGACTGCCTTGGTTGCTACTTCCAAAATTACCGGCCGCTGAACAACAATAGTTAATTTATCTGACGGCCCGCTTCTTGCACCCCTCTTGTCAATTACTTCAGACCATAATTGATAAATGCCATCCTTTGGTTTTTCACCTGCGATAAAGATAAAGTTTCCCGCTCTGTCGCTTTCTACATCATAACTTTGAGCATTTTCTTTTTCTTTCTGAAGCCACAAGACAACTTTAGAATTCGGATAGGTGTTTCCTCCAACTTTGAGAATATCTCCGCTTTGCAATTCTCTTGGATACTCGGATATGATCGGCGGTTCCAGCGCTTCAATGGTAAATTCTATTGAAGCGGCTAATGAGTTGCCGGCTTTGTCTATCACCTTTGCAATCAACACATGCTTTCCTGGAGTTAAAATGGGCGCTTCATAGGTATGGCCACCGTCATCTTGCCATGTCTCGGCGCTGCCATCATCAATCTGAACCTCATAATGATCTATGCCCGAAGTTTTATCGCTGGCGTTAAAAGCAAATTTTACACGCGGGTCAGTCAAGTCATCTCTTTTAATTTCTCGGACATCAAAACGGGTTGGCTTCTCAGTATCAATCTGAAAACGGAAATGCGAAGCGCTCCCCCAGCCGCTATTGTTTCTTAATTGAGCATGAAAATACCATACGCCCTCTCCCATATTCTCAATTGTTTTTTGTTTAATGGGCGGAACATAGGGGGTTATTGGTTCCGCGATAGCAAGTCGTCCGACAAGCAATCTCGTAGCAGTCACATCGGCGCTCATTGGCCAAGTAAAAGTCGCTGTGCTTTTAGCGTACCATGTATTGGAATCCGGATGAGTTAACGATGAAATTTCGGGCGCTTGCGGAGCCCCAAGTGCGGCTGGCGGGGGCGCTACCGGTCTTTCTTCTGAAATTAAATTAAATTGCGCTTGTGCTTTAGTTTGTAATATGTCCGTGCCGTAGCCATCGTTTGCACGTACCGCCCCGGAAGAGAATACCAGCGAAGCAACGCCGGGGTTACGAATCCGAAAAACAATATTTACAATTTTTCCTGCCGTTCCGTTAAAACCGGGCGTCGGCAGCCCGCCGTCAAAAGAAATAGTGCCAGCGCTATTGGAAAAAACCGGCTCTTCAACCCATAAAGAAAAGATGGAGCCGGATTTACTGACCGAGACGACCTCTAAAAGATTTGCTGGAAAATTAATAACGGCGCCGGAGTTGTTTATTGCTTGGCCTTGCGTATTGACTAATACACTCGCGTTCAAAATGTTATCGACAGAAAAATTACCGGAGGATGGGCTAAAATAAAGAGTCGCAGCTTCTGCGGCTTTAGCCGCAAAAATGCAAAATGAAAAAATCAAAATGTAAAATGACAATCCAAAATGTAAAATTGTTCTTTTTAATTTTTTATCTTTCATTTTGATTTTTGATGTTTAATTTTTGATTTTATGTTTATGGCGCCATAGCCAGAAAATAAGCGCCAAAATCGCAAGCGCGGCAAGAACCCAAATCAAGTATGTCTTGTAAGAAACAGTATAGGGTGCTGGACTGTACACAGATTCTCGCGCGTTACCAGCTGAGTCATACGCAATAACCGTAACTCTTACCGGTTTATTTTGTTCTTGAAGCACATAAGTATTGTCACTGCGTACAGGAGGCAGGTTTCCTTCTCTCACTTCATAATAAGAGATGCCTGATCGTTTATCGGTAGTACTGAAAGACAGAAACTTTTTGCCATCAAACACCGATCCTTCTTGCCCCAAATAGATTTCAAAAGGTTCTGGCGGTGTCTTATCATTTGAAATTATAGTGCTCCAATCATCAACCGATTGCGAATCTGATTTTTTAGGCAAAACGTCCACTATCAAATCTTTTACACGTACTTCATCTTTGGTGCCTTTGCCGTCATTTAAATAAACCTCAATATTGTTTGGTGACAACGCGATTTGGCCCGTCTTTTCCAATTTCAAAACAACGTTAAAAACAATCGCGTCTTTGGATACAAGACCGCCGGGGGACCCGCCGACAAAAGAAACGCGCGTGTTGCGTTCTGACGGTAACGGCTTGCTGGGCCAAAGAGAAAATGGAGAACCCGAGATATTGATATCGGTTAAAGAAACCGCATCTGCCGCATGATCCAACAAAATCTCTCCCTCAACCGCATTTATGTCTTTGCTTTCAGAATCAATACGAACACTAAACAATATGGTATCGCCTACAAAGAATTCTGAATGATTCGTATCTATATACACGGTGGAAGCAAAAACTGAATGCGGTACAAACAACACTCCGATAATCAGAAGGCAAAAGCGCAATCTAAAATTTAGATTTTTATTATTTTGAATTTTAATTTGTAATTTTGACTTTTGCATTTTGCCTTTTGATTTATCCCGTTAGAAGCAGAGGCACGCTGCGAGCCCTCGCGGCTTCTAACGGGATTTAACTATTATTTTTTACCCCATTCATAAAGAAGGATAGAGAAATCTATAGAATTGACTTTGCCATCTTTATTTATATCAACACAGGGATTTTTAAACGGCGGCAGTTTTTGCCAAAATGCGAGCAGAATGGAGAAGTCAATGGAATTAACTTTTTTATCAGCATTGAAGTCGGCGCCATTACAAGATACAGCTGTTATAGTTGGTATTATTACAACTGCAGCGGCACCCCCTCCTCCCACTCTACCACCGGCTGACGGTTCTTGCACGGCAACAAATGACCGTGAAGCAGTATCTACTTCCGTTCCCCAGTAAACCAACGTCCTAAAGAAATAATTTCCAGTATCGGGTACTGTAAGGTTAAGATTAGTGGTAAAATCTTCTCCGGATTTGATAAGTTTAAATGCCGAGGCATAGGCGCCCGTAATAAAATCAGAACAATTGAGTGTATTACTCGACCCCGGTACCACGCACCATTCATAGTTATAATTGAAATCAATAGTTCCTTCATTGGAAATGGTTACATTAGCCGTAATGGAGGGTACGGTGTTGTCGGTGATTGAGTTAATAATTACCTGCGCCGGCACCACTTGCTCACCCATTAAGACAAAATAATTGGGATCACTAACTGATGCCAGGACTCTATTTTCTCCAGAGAATAACGTGGCTCCCAAAATCTTAATCCACTGTGATCCATTCCAACGATACGGCTGCAGCGTGCTTTCATCAACTTCGGAAATGTCACTGTCAGAATAAAAGAAATTTAAAGTAAAGCTTTTTGCAAGAGTGGTAATGGCTATGCCATTAAGCACACGGGAGAGATTCACATTATAAACCTTGCCAGTGGCCACTACTCCAGTTGGGGGAGAGGATGTCGGCCCGAAATCTTCTTCATTAAGAGAGCTCATCTGAAAACGAACATCATCTGAAAAAGACACAAATCCTGTGGGTATTTCAACGGTAAGTTTAGTACCGTCCGGATTGGTAAGTGTCTTAGTAGAAGTCGCCGCAGTAGCATTAATAAGAATAATATCAGAAGCCACCAGGGTGCCAACAAGCGCGCCCACGTGTACCGGCGAGAGAATGGCCACCATAGCAGTAGCGCGATCAATAAGCCCACCTGAAGAATTTTTTGTCTGGACGTCAATTTCGTATTATCATCCAAGTGAGGGCGCGCAAGGGCAACACGGCAACAA
>CAYJOT010000023.1:0-11068 GCA_964371935.1 uncultured Candidatus Saccharibacteria bacterium
AAAGAACATCAGAGTTGCAACATCGAAATAACCGCGCACGCAATCCCGCAAGAAGACGAATCTAAAAAAGACCTGCCCGCCGAAGCCTCGGCGCAGGCGGGTGAACTCAAGCCAGAAGACATCAAGTTTTTGACAAAACTGTTCTATGGGCTTATCGGCATTGCTTCATCTCTTGCTTTCTTCCTTGTGCTCTATTGGGTGCTTCGCCTTGATTCGGCGATCACCAATGTCATCACGAACACATACAGCACTCCCCTTTATTTCTGGCCGTATGTGATTCTTACGCTTGGAGCGATTGTGTTCTTCGGCGTTAATATCTCGCTCCTGGTCTATCGCTGGAGAAAATTCGGACCACCAAAATTAAAAACCGAAGGCGGTACTGGTCTTGGCTCTATCGTAAGCATTGCGGCATCCGCGTGTCCTGTGTGCGGATCAACTATACTTTCCGCAATCGGAATTGCTGGCGGGCTTGCCGCCTTTCCGCTTCAAGGTTTAGAACTCAAAGCGCTTTCGTTCGGGCTTATGGCCCTGCCGGTGTGGCTTATACGGAGAGACCTTAAAAAACTTGAGTGCGGCGACGCAACCTGTCCTGTGCCAAGAGATCACCGATTTAAAGAATCTGATCGGCCATGGCTCTTTGCGCTTTTGGCCATGGTTATCGCGTTTTCGCTTCTCGGATGGAATATGCTCAAAACCGAGCCGATAATTGCCAAGGCGCTTGCCCAAAACCGTATCCTCAACCCGAATGACAATACGCTCTACAACCCCAACATTTCGGGAACAGGTAATAAACTTATTGATGAAGTCACCGCAAAGGTTCTGCCGGAGAAAGGATTCCAAAGCAGGGTCGTTTTGGGAGACAGCGTGGCAAAACTCGTCCAGAATGGGGTGATTGACCGCAAGAAGTTCTTGGCTATTTACCAAGATCGAGGCGGACTCCCCGATGAATTGAAAAATGTCCTTGATGCGCCATCCCAGAAGCCAATTCTCCTGACGCGGAAAAACGCGAATTATTATGTAAATCTCATGTGGCCGATAGGACTTGCCAACTATATGTCCTCTAACAAAGAAAGCCCCGTGAATGGCACATCGCTCTTTAACTTTGCCTCAACAGGGGGATGGGATTTAGGCAAAGAGGAAAACGGCGGCGCGTATTTCAACAAATTGAAAATTGTGGAACTTACGCCGGTCGAGGAAGCACTCGTCACGAAAATCGCTCAAAATACCTATCGGCCATGTTGCAACAATTCAACTTTCTTCCAAGATTGCAATCACGGATCGGCTCTTCTTGGGCTTCTTCAATTGGGCGCGGCACAAGGACTCTCTGAAGACGAACTTTACCAAGAAGCTCTCGCATTCAACTCATTCTGGTTCCCGCATAACTACATTCAAACCGCGCTTTATTTCAAAGCAGTGAAAAACACAGATTGGGAAAAGGTTGATCCCAGAGCGGTGATGGGTAAGGATTTCTCAACTATGAGCGGCTGGTCTGCTACCGTCTCTCAAAAGGTAAATGAACTCGGTCTTGTTCCGCAACAAAAGGGCGGAGCGAGTTGCGGAGCATAAAACACTAATCATTAATAACTGAGTTTTCTGAACGGGTGTCGTGTATCAATGATTGAGGCGAACAACTCTTCTTCAGTGGCGAGGAGAAGTTTTCCTGTCTGATTCGATGGAGCTTGCATAGGAGTAGATTGAAACATGAATAGCTGGTAATGGCTCAAGTATACCATGTTTCAATCTTTTTGTTTTGTGGATAATTTTCATTTGGCAATAGTGCCTAGACGTCCCCATTTACTGCGGGGGTGGTAGTATGTTATTTTTATTTTAGTACATTGGCATAAAGTAATAACCCTTTATGGGAGGGTATGAGGAATGCAGATCCCTTGGGTAGAGACTCCTGCGAAAGTGCGCGAGCTGTTTCAAATCACGACTGATGTTGTGATTGTCGATGTGTATGATATTCCGGTTTTCGACGATGAAGGAGAGGAGAAAGATCCGATAGACGGATGCCGAGTCTTTGTGCGAACGCGGCGGATTGCGCAGAAAATCTGCGAGGTGACCGGATGGCATTCAGATGAGATACCGAATCTTGATCTCGGGTACTGTCCCGCAGCAACTTTCACGCTTGCCCGTGATTCGGAGAGCGCGCAGTGTCAGCTGGAAGAATTTTTAAGTCAGGAGAAGATCTATCGAAAAGGATGCTGGATCAATACATATCAACCTCCAGAATAGTCGTAAATGTTTGCCAACCAAGCCATAGCCATACGAGATACGAGAAAGACCACCTCAGAGCATATGGTCCAAACAGAAACAACATCCTTACATACTTGAGAATGTAAGGATGTTGCGGATGTAACGTGTCTGATACAGACGCTGTACACAACACAGCGTTTTTATTATACTTTCGCTATAGTAATGATGACATGCTTGAATGGTTGGAAATTGAGTCACCTGCGGATTTTGATCCGGAATATTTTGAGAAGAAACACGTCAAGTTCAGAGACCCGAAAAAAGTACTGAAGCAATACGAAAGAAGATTTGGAGTATAGATGAGACCGTAGAACAATAAGGATTCTTTTCTCTAACACGCAGCTTTAACCTGTAGTGATTACAGATTACTACATTGAGATCATAATACCGCATAGTCGATTAACATGTCAAGCCAAGTTTTTCCCATTGGTTTTTTTGTCTTTTTTTGGTAGGATACCATCATGTTCTCATGGCGGGCGCGAAGGCAGCTTTTCATTATGATGCTTATTCTGGCGGTACTTGCCGGAGCGGGGTTTTGGGTTTTCCAGAAATTTTTGCCGGTGCCAAGTTGTGTAGATAACAAGCAAAATCAAGGCGAGTTTGGCGTGGATTGCGGCGGTCCGTGCGCGCCGTGCGAGCTGAAAAATCCAAAAGCAATCACAACCTTTTGGGCGCGCGCAGTCAAGGTGCGGGACAATGTGTTTGATGCCGCGGCGCTTATACAAAATCAGAATGAAGTTTTATCTTCCGGCCGCGTGGTCTATGAGTTCGCGCTGTTTGATGAATTCGGCCTGGTTACCAGGAAAATCGGTGAGACATACGTATTGGCGCAGGAGCGAACTTCGGTCATTGAGCCGAGCATCGTGACCTCGCGCGATCCCAGCCGGGTGGAATTTCGCATTGTCAGCATCGACTGGCAGGTGCGCAAAGACATCCACCCAAATGTGTTTGCGGAGCGGCGCGAGTATAAGGTGATAACCACAGGCGAAAAAAAACAGAGCGTGGTGGACGCATCTATTTTTAACAGCACGGCGTATGATTACCGGTCGGTTGATATATATGTTCTGGTGCTTGATCGCGAAGGCAATCTGCTGGGCACGAACCGCAGCATTCTGAAAAATATACGCGCCGGATCTCGTAATCCGGTCCGGTTGATCTGGCCGAGCGAACTTCCGGGGACTGTAGCATCGGTTGAAGTTGAAACGCGCCTGAATATCTTTGACCCGGACCTGATTATCAAACCTTAGGATTGTCATTCCCAACTTGATCGGGAATCCAGGTTTTTATACTTCTGGATTCCCGCTTTCGCGGGAATGACAAAAACCATTGCCCATTCTCTCCCACATCCGCAAATACGACTGGGTGCTTGCCGGCGCCGTTTTTTTGTTAATGCTCCTTGGGCTTGTCTCACTCTTCAGCATGTCCGGGATCAAGCCCATCCACTTCTTTGAACGCCAACTTCTCTGGACGGCAGTCGGCTTATGCATGCTCGTCCTCTCGAGTATGGTCGATTTTCGCCTGTTCCGGACGCAGAGTACCGCAGTGCTGGCGCTCTATGGCATCGTGATCGCATTGCTGCTTTTAGTGATCTCAAGCTCGTTTGTCATTCGCGGAGTGAAGTCGTGGCTCACGTTCGGGGGCTTTGCAGTCGAGCCGGTTGAGTTGGTCAAATTGGCACTCATTATTTTGCTTGCAAAGTTTTTTTCAAAACGGCATGTTGAGATATACCGAATCCGGCATCTCATTGTCTCGGGGATATATACTGCACTTCCCGTATTGCTTGTGCTTCTGCAGCCGGATCTCGGGTCTGCGATAATTCTGGTTGCAATATGGATTGCTGTGGTTATATTTTCCGGTATGAAGCTGCGCCATCTCGCACTCTTGATGTGTATTTTTGCTTTGCTCGCGTTCGTGGGCTGGCAGAGTGTGCTCAAGCCGTACCAAAAGTCCCGGATCACGACTTTTCTTGATCCGTATAAGGACCCGAAAGGTGCCGGGTATCAGATGCTGCAGTCAATGATTGCGGTGGGCTCCGGCCGCGTATGGGGCAAGGGGCTTGGGTATGGATCGCAGACCCATCTGCACTTTCTTCCCGAACCCGAGACCGATTTTATTTTTGCCGCATTTGTCGAAGAATGGGGCTTTGTCGGTACGGTCATCCTCCTCCTCCTTCTCTTTACTGTTCTGTGGCGCATCGTACGGATCGGCATGCGATCATCCGACAACTTTTCTCGCGTATACTGTCATGGATTCGCCGCCTATATTTTTGTGCAAGGATTCATCCATATCGGCATGAACATGGGTCTGATGCCCATTACCGGCATCACGCTGCCGTTTGTCTCATACGGCGGGTCCAGTTTGGTCACGCTGCTCATCGGCGTCGGCATCGTGCAGAATATAAAGATCAACGCCCGGCGTGCGGTTGCGGGCGCAGGAGAATTGTGATAGAGTTGCTGATAGATCATTTGATCTTCCCGATCGAGTGTCTTGTGGTTGAAGGGTTCAGAGTTCCTCTGCGACATTCGGGATCACCCTTCTTGCTTTATGGACGGCGAGCACGATGACGTACGTGGCGATAAGAATCGCAATGTGTACCACGGCAGAGAGCGGCGATTTTGAAATAAGCGCTCCCGCTTGGACAAGGAGTGCGCCGAAGAGGGCTGACGAATAGATGGAAATAAATCCAGTGAAGAGGTAGTTATCCGTCAAACGGCGCATGGGCGGAATGAAAAGTACGGCAAGAGCGCTCGCGCCAATGAGTGTTGCCCGGATTGGGCTGACGTCTGGGTAGAGCGATATATACACAAGATCAAGCAGACCTTGCAATACAATAAATATGACTATTCGTTTTGCGTGCTGCATAGATAGTTTTTGGTTACATGATGTTTTAATTTAGTTCAACCTTTTGCGCATAGCATAGAGGTAGCCAAAGCCAGTGATGAGCAGCATGATGGTGATCAGGACGAGCGCGCCTACGAACGATACGGGGGTCAAGTACGCTGTATCGCTCCCGTCTGTGGCGATGAGATAGACGATCTCATCAAGCACAAGACCGCTTGCCGTGCCTGCGAGGAGGATGAGCGTGCGGTTTGCGAAACCGAGCACAAGAAAAATAACCGCGAGCACGAGCAAGAACGCTCCAGTGAAAAGATGGTGAATGTTATAGGCGCCGACATTGAGATTCATGAAGGGGAAGAGAAAGAGCACGATGCGTGAAATCGCAAAAACCGCCAGTTCTGCCCCGGTAAAAAGCAGTATACGTTCGGTTGCGACCATGGAGGAGTTTTCGGTATTCACCTTGTTATTGTATACTAAAGCGCACTATGAAGCAACACGGCGGATCTATCCGAACAACAGCGATTATGGTGATACTCGTCCTGCTTATCGGGGGCGGCGTTGTCTATGCGCTGATTTTCGGATATCGGTTTCTCCCGACGCGCATCGGCGAAAACAGGACTGCAAGCGCTCCGTCTGCGCCTGTTGCACCCGTGTCTCCTGACGAGCAGGCACCGGCCTCCTACAAAAGAATTGTGGCAAAAGATATTCCGGGGCACGCGGGAGCGTTTCGTTTTGCAGCCGCAATTCCGGCGTCATGGGCAGTGGAGGCGATCCCTCAAAGCAACGCGCTCAATGTGTACGACCCTGCGGCAGACGGCCAGACAAACATAGAGAAGTCGCAAATCTTCATTAAATTTTTTCGGGCAAACTCTTTCTTAACACTCTCAACCGTCAATGTTCTTGAGCGTAGGCCACAGATCATAAGAGGACGCCAGTCTGTTTCGTATGTTATTGAAAAGAAGAGCGGGGTTGCGAATTTTCAAGGGCAGCCCCTATGGAGAAACGTGAAGCATCGCGTGACAGACATTCGCGAAGCAGAAGAAAGGCCTGCAATCTTTTATGTATTCGCAAAACGGCCGGATCTTTCCGATGACGTGTTTGACGAGTTTTTGCAGTCGCTTGTCTTCGACGGTGATACATCCGCGCTTTTCTACCCCATTGCGAATTTTCTGACCGGAGTTACGAAAAAACCGTTTGGTATTTTTGTCTCCGCGAAAAACTCTCCTGTTCAGCCCGAACGATTTAGCGGCTACCATACGGGAGTTGACGTAGAACCTCCGGCTGACTATGGTGACCGGACCATACCCGCATTTGCAATGGGGGACGGCATTGCAGTTCTTTCGCAAAGCGCCTCTGGTTACGGGGGTGTTTTAGCGATACGGCATCCTGTCGGCGGCGAGCAGCTTCTCGCAGTGTACGGGCATTTAAATCCGGAATCAATGGTGTCAGCCGGGGCGCGAGTCTATGGCGGAGAACGTATCGGGGTTCTGGGGAAAGGATTCTCTTCAGAAACAGATTTTGAGCGCCAGCATCTTCACTTTGGCATCTATCGGGGAAGTGATGTTGATATTAGGGGATACGTCAAAAATAAGAGTGATTTGAAGCAATGGCTTGATCCCGCCGAGTTTTTTAAGACCGCCCCTGCTCCTGCGCGTATCCCTCAGGGATAGTTGCGTATACATAGATAGAAAACTATGCTTTATCTTGCCGCAGACCATCGGGGATTTCAGTTGAAAGATGCCATGAAGCGGTTTTTGACCGAGCGTAGTATTGCTTTTGAAGACATGGGTGCCACAACATATGCGGAAGGGGATGATTATGTTGATTTCGCGCGAGACGCGGCAGAAAAAATAGCGGCCGATCCTTCGGCACATAAAGGGATTTTTTTGTGCGGTTCCGGGCATGGGGTGGATATGGTGGCGAATAAATTTCACGGCATCAGGGCTGCGCTTTGTTGGAACACGGAGGTTGCCAAGCAATCCCGCGAGCATGAAGACGCCAACGTGCTCGTGCTTCCGGCCGACTGGTTAGATAAACAGGCGGCAGAGGAGATCATGATAACATGGCTCGGTACTCACTTCAGCAATAAGGAGCGGCATGTACGGAGGTTGGAGAAGATCGGGGAGATAGAACATCAGAATTTCAAATGACAAAATCTAAATGACAAATCAATAATCCAAGTTCAAAACAGATCAAAAAATTTTCCATGAAATTGGTCTTTGCTTCTCGTACGAAAGATGGATTTACGCTCATTGAACTTTTAGTTGTAATCGCGATTATTAGTCTCCTTGCCAGTATCGTGCTTGCCTCATTGAACAGCGCTCGTGTGAAAGCACGCGATGCAAGGCGCATCACAGATATGCGCGAGATATACAAAGCGCTTCAACTGGACTTTGATCGAAATGGCTACCTGCCGGTGACAAGTGCATACGGAGAGGCGAATCCGGGCGGATGGGACTATAGCTCGATCGGAAGCTTTCTTCCTTTTTTGGTAAGTGATGGTTTTTTTTCTGTGGTTCCACGCGATCCGATCAACAATGGTACAGGAGATGTGCTCTATGGCGGAAACGGATACTCCTATGCATATTATTGTTATCCCTCTGAAAATTCGCTTGCGATTGGCGTACGTCTCGAAAACCCGACCCCGTATACAACATTATTAAAACTTTCTAGCGGAGATACATATTGGCCCGCAAATCACGAGCCCGGGTATCTTTGCCAGTAAAATATATGGTCTTGCGAAGACCATATATTATTCGAGGGTGAGATGGTGGATGTCATCAATGTTGAGATCGTGGATCCATTGCTCAATGTTGGATTGATAACATGCCGGGTCTCCGAAACATTCGGTGAGAAAATCTCTTTGAGTGATGGAGGGAAAGTTTCGTTTACCGGCATAGTCAAGATGACTACTCCAGCGATATGTCTCCAAAAAATCAATTGCTTTCTTTGGATTGCGCAATCTTTGTTCACGCCACTCCGGGGCCATCAGATCAAGGGGGTTGAGATGAATATAATAAGGGAGATATATAAAATGCGATTCGTTTACGACGGTTACTGATTTATATCTGCCCTGAAATAATGCCCCGCTTCGTTGATATTTTTCGTTGAAATATTTTGCATAACCCATGTTGAGCTTTTTCATAAATCTGGTAATGCCGTTGTCAAATCGGGGTTTGAGCAAAAGATGATAATGATTCGGCATCAGGCAGAACGCGAGTATCTCCACCAGCAATTCCCTGGGTTTCCGTTCAATATATGGTCTTGCGATGTCCTTAGGATTCTTTGCAAAGAAATAGGTAAGATTGTTGACCGGAGCGGTATCATTGAATTCAAAAAGGTCGTGAATAAAACGAAAGTAATCCGCCTGTTGCATGAAGATTTTCCGTTTGTCCACACCGCGGTTCATGATATGACAAATTGTGCCGACGGCAACATTTCGTTTTGTGTAGCCCATGTTTTTAGTATATAGCAATATAAGGACATCGCAAGACCATATATTTACAGGCGGGGGATGGTGTGAAAGACGTACGCGCGGTATTCTACGGATATGATTTATTTGGCGGCGGATCATTGAGGGCTTCAGTTGAAAGGGGTGATTAAAAAATGCTTATCGAGCGGGGGTTTGAAATTGAGGACAGAGGGGCTTTGGCGTACGACGCGGCAGATGATTATGTTGATTTCGCGCGAGACGCGGCAGAAAAAATAGCGGCCGATCCTTCGGCACATAAAGGGATTTTTTTGTGCGGTTCCGGGCATGGGGTGGATATGGTGGCGAATAAATTTCACGGCATCAGGGCTGCGCTTTGTTGGAACACGGAGGTTGCCAAGCAATCCCGCGAGCATGAAGACGCCAACGTGCTCGTGCTTCCGGCCGACTGGTTAGATAAACAGGCGGCAGAGGAGATCATGATAACATGGCTCGGTACTCACTTCAGCAATAAGGAGCGGCATGTACGGAGGTTGGAGAAGATGAGTGAAATCGCGAGTTTGACCGATCAAAACAAAAGATCTATAATCATGCCATGACTTACTTCAATCGTATTGAGATCAATCCAAAGATCATGATGGGTAAACCGGTCGTGAAAGGTGCGCGAATTCCGGTTTATATTATTTTGAATCTTCTTGCGGAAGGATGTACGGAGCGGGCAATCCGAAAAGACTACCCCGATATTACCCGAGATGACATTGCGGCGGTTCTTCGTTTTGCCGCTTCAATGACGCAGTTTGAAGAAACCAGAGGAAAACTGCCTTCTGCAAAGGTAAAAATAGCGCTATAAATGGCCACTTTCCTTTTGGACGAGAATTTATCGCCGTTTCTTGCACAATGGCTTGATGGCTTAGGTTATGATGTGCGCGCGGTTCGCAATGTGGGATTGAAAGGAAAGAGAGAATAGTCTATGCCTGAAATCATTCCTTCCATCAATGTGCGGACATTTGAAGAAATTCAGGAACGGATCGCTCAAATTGAGCCGTATGTTTCGTGGTGTCATCTGGATGTGACCGATGGCATATTTTCCAAACACTTGACATGGCACGACCCCGCTGATTTGTCGCGGCTTCAGACCAACCTCAATGTCGAGGTACATTTGATGGTTGAGAAACCAGAGAAGGTGATTGAGCGCTGGCTGGTCAAGCCGGTTAAACGGGTGATCGTGCATCCGGAAGCAGTGAGCGGCGCGATGTGCGACACCGAGTGTTTAACATTAATCCAAAAATGTCACGATGCCGGTGTTGAGATTGGTTTTGCGATAAAGCCAGGTACTCCAGTATCGCTGCTTGATCCGTGGCTCGAAAAGTTAGATATGGTGCTTCTTCTGCGGGTGCAGCCGGGCGCATCGGGGCAGCAGATGCAATCAGAAATGCTTGGGGAAATTGGCTATATACGGAATGCCTGTCCCGTGTGTATAATAGAGGTTGACGGGGGAGTGAATGTGGATAACGCAAAGCGGGCCGTAGATGCAGGGGCTGATCTGCTGGTTGCGGGGTCTGTTATTTTTTCGGATCAGGACATTGCAAAATCAATAGAAAATCTAAAAGCGGTTATTTAAAACATCATGCCGCATCTACACGAAGACAAAATAAAATTTCTTGAGGACATGGCAAACACCATCAGGCAGGATATTATTCAGATGGTGGTGAAGGCCGGATCAGGGCACGTGGGCGGGCCGCTGGGCATGGCCGATGTATTTACTGCCCTGTATTTTCATATTTTGAAGCATGATCCGAAGAAGCCGGACTGGGCGGATCGGGATCGGGTGGTGCTGTCCAACGGGCATATCTGTCCCGTGCTCTATGCGACCATGGCGCGTGCCGGTTATTTTCCTGTGGAGGAGCTCTCAACACTCCGGCAGTTTGGAAGCAGGATGCAGGGGCACCCGCACCGGACCAGCTTGCTCGGGCTTGAGACGTCATCGGGTCCGCTGGGATCCGGACTCTCGCAGGCGGTTGGCATGGCGATCGGGGCAAAAATGAATGCAGACCATTCGACCCATTCGACTAACGCTCAGGGTGGTGAGCAAGGTCGAACCACGGGCTCAGGGCGAGCTCACGCTCGAAATATAAATATCTACGGGCTTATGTCCGACGGGGAGCAGGATTGCGGGCAGACATGGGAGGCGGCCATGCTTGCGGGAAAGCTGAAACTTGATAATCTCACGTGTCTGATAGATCGCAACAACATTCAGATCGACGGGCTTACGGAAAACATTATGCCGCTTGAGCCGCTCCGTGAAAAGTACGAGGCGTTCAACTGGCACGTGCTTGAGATCAACGGGCACAACTTTGTCGAGATCGTGAACGCATACGAGGAAGCCCATGCCATTTTTGAAAAACCAGTCATGATTATCAGTCATAATATTCCGGGCAAGGGGGTTGACTTTATGGAATTTCAGTATCCATGGCACTCGAAAACATTCAAGCCCGAAGAGGTAACTGATGCATTAAACCAGTTGCGGACGCTCGGAGGCAAGATAAG
>CAYJOT010000024.1:0-1593 GCA_964371935.1 uncultured Candidatus Saccharibacteria bacterium
ATCGTGACGGATGAGGTAGTGGCGAAGAGTCTCACGGTACAAGAGTCAGCTCGCTTTGGCTCGGCAGGAAAACCGATTGGTATGATGCTGTATGATCGGGTGACTGATGAAGTGTATTGTGTCGGCATCAGCAATGGTGAACTGGTCAGAGAAAAGGGAGAGTGCATTCTCCCGGGTTCAGCACAGCCCGGACCGAAAGCAATTCCGCCTCCCATAGAACCAACACCAGTGCCGACACCGCCTGCTGAAACTCGTGAGATAGAATAAAAATATCTATATGTACGGTAGCGCTCCCCACATTCATTTTGTCGGCATCGGCGGGATTGGCGTGAGCGCGCTCGCAAAATATTACTTGGCTATGGGAGCCGTGGTAAGCGGTTCTGACTTGATTGCCTCAGAAATTACCGAGGAGCTTTCACGGCAGGGGGTGGAGATCAAAATCGGGCCACACAAGAAAAACAATGTATCGAAAAGCGCCACGGCCGTGATCTGCACTCCGGCCGTGCCTACCGGCAGGCAGGCAACGCCGCAGGATAATGTGGAATTGAAAGAGGCGCGCACGCGAGGTCTTGTTGTCCAGACCTATCCGGAAGCTTTAGGAGAACTCACCAAAGCATACGAGACCATTACGGTATCCGGCTCTCACGGCAAAAGCACGACTACGGCATTGGTGTCGCTTGTGCTTGAAGAAGGGTATTTTGACCCGACGGTCATTATCGGCGTGAAGCTGCGCGAGTTTGGCGGATCGAATTTTCGGCGCGGCAGGGGACCGTATCTGGTAATTGAGGCGGACGAGTGGAACCGCTCGTTTTTGAATTACTCGCCGGAGTATGCCGTAGTCACCAATATTGACCGCGAGCATATGGATACGTATAAGACGCTCGATGAGCTTGAAGAAACATTTACCGAGTATCTTGCAAAAGTGTCGCCAAGGGGAGTGATCGTGGCAAATGCCGATGACCCGACTCTTGCGAAAATCGCGCGGAAATTCGGTGAAAAAGTGAGATGGTATTCATTGCACGATCCGGAAGCACAAATTATCAAACCGATCCTCAAAATTCCGGGCGAGCATAATCTCTCCAACGCACTTGCCGCATTCAAACTTGGCAGGGCACTCGGCGTATTCGAGCACGATATTCTCCGGGGACTTTCCCGTTTTAGTGGCGCATGGCGCAGATTTGAGCTTCGTGGTATGGTAAACGGCGCGTTCATCATCGCGGACTACGGTCACCATCCGAGCGAGATCAAAGCTACCATTCAGGCCGCGCGGGACAGGTTTCCGTTGCGCCGCATCTGGTGCATTTTCCAGCCCCACCAGCACCAGCGTTTGAAATTTTTATGGGATGATTTTGTGACGGCTTTTGATAATGCTGACCACGTTTCGTTTCTCCCGGTCTACGACGTTGTGGGCCGCGAAACAGCAGCCGCGAAACAGCAGGTAAATTCGCTCAAGCTTGCCGATGAGGTTACAAAACGTCATAAAGACGTGTCGTATCTTGACTCGTTTGAAAACGCAAAAAAAACTATCCACGCCCAAGCGCATCCGGGCGATATTATCCTTCTGATGGGTGCAGGCGATATTTACGATCTGAC
>CAYJOT010000024.1:1693-10843 GCA_964371935.1 uncultured Candidatus Saccharibacteria bacterium
TATGCTTATTGACGACATTACGATCAAAGTGAAGGCGGGATCCGGCGGCAAGGGTGCGGTCGCGTTTAATAAAAATCTGATGAGCTTGGGGCCTGCCGGCGGCAACGGCGGAAACGGCGGCAATCTCTATATAAAGGCGGTTTCGGATTTGACCGTGCTCAATCGACTGCGTTTTAAAAAAGAATTTCATGCCGAAAACGGGCAGGATGGCCGCATACAATTCAGCGACGGCACCACCGGAAAAGATCTGCTGATTCATGTGCCGGTCGGAACCGTGATTCATGATCTGACCAACGGAGTTGACCGAGAAATCGTAAAGATCGGCGAACGCATACTGGTTGCCAAAGGCGGCAAGGGCGGCAGAGGAAATTTTCAGTTCCGCTCCTCGACCAACACCACGCCCAAAGAATTCGAGTACGGCGTACCCGGGGAGCAGGCAACACTCCGGCTTGAATTGAAATATATAGCGGATGTCGGATTTATTGGTTTGTCAAATGTGGGCAAGTCAAGTTTGCTCAACGAGCTTACCAATGCCAAGGCAAAAGTCGCAAATTACCAATTTACCACGCTCGAACCAAATCTTGGCGTATTCTACGACTTGATCCTCGCGGATATTCCCGGGCTGATCGAAGGCGCCTCAATCGGCAAAGGCCTGGGCATAAAATTCCTCCGCCACATTGAGCGCACCAAAGTGCTGTTCCATTTTATTGCCGCCGACTCCGAAAACCCGGCCACAGATTATAAAACTGTGCGCAAAGAGCTTGCCAGCCACCACAAAAAATTGCTCGAGAAACCAGAATATCTGTTTCTTGCCCGGAGCGACACCATAGACCCCAAAGACCTGAAGAAAAAAATAACCGCGCTCAAAAAACTCAACAAGTCGGTCACGCCTGTCTCCATCTACGATTTCGATTCCGTGGAGCAGGTAAAAAAGATTTTACAGGGGTTGGGGAAAGAGAAATAAACTTATAGCCCTTGATTTTGCTTCAGCGCGGAGGTATACTATATTTATGAGAAAATTGTCTTCCGTACTAAAATCTTCTCTTGGTAGAGCCAAACTTCCTCTTTTTGTTGAAAAAGACGAAAGTGGCTTATATGTGGTTGAATGTCCCTTGTTTGAGGGTTGTTATACGCAGGGGAAAACACTTGATGAGGCGCTCAAGAATATTCGAGACGTTATTTACTTAATTATCGAGGAAAAAACGAACAGAGATATTCTGAAAACATATCGCCCCCAAGAAATAAGTTTACATACGATAACTCTTTAACATGTCCCGCATTCCTCTCCTCTCCGGACGAGAGATCATTAGCATTCTCGAGCATATCGGCTACCGCAAAGTTCGCCAGCGTGGTAGCCATATTCGTCTTGCATGTCCCAATAGAAAATCGGTTACCATTCCAGATCACGACATCATCGGTCACGGCCTCTTGAGAAAAATTCTCCGGGATGCGGAAATGTCGCGAGAGGAATTCCTTAAAATAGTTTGATTCCAGAAAATTATGGATGTGGAAAAATCTTTAAAAATTTCGCTAAAAATTTCTGCGATATTCTTATGGTACTTTACTCCGCTGTTTTTATTCATTGTTTCAGATATTGGTAGTAATTTATTTCAACAGGATACAATTTTGGGTAACCTCATAGTCCGTTACCCGTATCAATGGGATTATGAGTTGATGTTCGCCGGGTTTTATTTCATCTGGGGAGTATTTATATGGAAAGCTTCAAAAAATTCTGAAAACAATTTGAGTTTCATAAAATTTACCGCTTGGGGATTTTTTGCGAATGTTCTGACAAATATCATTGCTGGTTTATTTAGGATGGAAGAATTAGCACATTTGATGACCGATAGTATCCCTTGGTTTGTACTCGGCTATTTGATTTTGTATTTCAGTAAAAAGCTTAAAGATAAAAATAAAAAGCCCTTAAGATAAAGGCCTTTTGGCGTGCCTGCCACCAGCTATAATGCCGATAGGGACTGATGTCCCGCAGACACATATTCAGTATACACTAAATAAAATAAAAAGCATGACCTGTGGAAAAGTCATGTTTGATTCCGATGAAAATTAAAGACTACAAGAAAATTCTTGGGATCATTTCGGGGGCTATAACCATCGCCACGATGATGGTTCCGCTGTTTATTTATAAGGATTTCAAGGATTTCACTGATACTGCTCAAAGTATTGGATATGTTGGATATTTTTTCGCAAACTATCTCGGCTTTGGAGTATATCTATTGCCTCTTTTGGTAAAAACATTCAATCCTATTCTGCTCATCGTTATCGGGGGGTTTGGTTTGGCGATCGATGAGTTCTTCGCATGGTATGCCGGGCATGTTTCGGAAGAGTTTAAGTATCCAAAGAGATTTCAGCGATTCCATCATAAGATATACCTTTTTGTTGAACGGTATGGGCTTCTCGCAACGTTTATACTTGGTGTGCCGCCATTACCGGGGCCGGTGTATGCGATTTCAGGATTCGCGGCAGGACATTTCAAAATTCCTTTCTATAAATTCTTTTTAGTAAATTTCTCAAGCAGAATCATCAGAACGGCGATCATTGTTGTTATTTTGCTGAAAGTAATGTGATGCCTCCTTATGAAAAAATATTTTCAAAAACAAAATAACTGTGCCTATATAGATGGGGCGAATTTGCACAAGGGTATTGCAAGTTTAGGCTGGACGCTTGATTATGGGCGGTTCAGGGTGTGGTTATCTGAAAAATATAAGGTGAGGGTGGCACAATACTGTCTCCGCATACGAAAAAAGAATGCTCGATTCTTCTCAAAAGAACGAATATGCCTATAGTGTATCTGAATGATGTTCGGGCGTTTCTTGAACGGAGAAAAGAAAAAGCCCCCGGTGCGAACGGAACCGCATAGGGGTCTTTTTCGTAAGTATTATTGTAATAATAGCAGATCATAGAATTTTGTCAAGCAGAGTTTTTCCCATCGGGCACCACTCTTAATTTTATGAATACGAACCGAATAGTCCCAAAATTGAAATCCGGGCGGGGCAAACTAAAAAAGCCGAAAGAGATTGATTTATTTTCGGAGCCAGTTCGCGATGACGGAGGAGAGAAAATATTCACCGTGAGCACGTTTCTCGATCTGCTCAATATCGGGTTGCGGACGTCAGAGGCGAAGATTGTGGGGGAGGTATCAAGCTGCGATTTTCGCGGGAATTATTTGTTTTTTACGCTCAAGGATAAGATGGACGGGAGCGTGATCAGTTGTTTTATGTGGCAACGGGAGTACAAGATAAGCGGAGTTGCGATCAGCGATGGTATGGAAATCATGGTGCACGGGTTTCCGGAGATCTATAAGCCGAGCGGGCGGTTGAGTTTTCGTGGGGACAGCGTGGAGCTTGTGGGCGAAGGGGCTTTGAAAAAAGCGTATGATGAGATGAGACAAAAGCTTGAACGCGAAGGGCTGTTCGCGCCGGAGCGCAAACGCGCGATTCCGGAATATCCGGAAAAGATCGGACTTGTCACGTCAAAGAGCGGGGCCGTGATCCATGATTTTTTGAATAACATTGGGAAGTTTGGGTATCAGATCAAACTTATTGATTCGCGCGTGGAGGGGCAGCTTGCGGTTGCTGATCTGCTTGGCGCCGTGCGCTCGTTTCGCAATAAGGACATTGACGTGCTTGTCATCATCCGCGGGGGTGGGTCGCTTGAGTCGCTACTCGCGTTCAACAACGAAATGCTTGTGCGCGAGATCAGCCGATTTCCCAAGCCGGTGATCTGCGGGATTGGCCACGACAAAGACATACCGCTTGCCGCACTTGCGGCTGACATCGCGGTATCCACGCCAACCGCGGTAACGCGTGTGTTGAACGCCTCATGGGAGCAGGCATTGAGCCGCATGCGGCTTAGCGAGCGGGAAATTTTCGGCGCGTACCAGGAAGCGTTGCTTCATAAACAACAGGTGCTGGAATGGTTTTTGAAATTTCCCAAGTATTTTACGGCCGCAATCCAAACCGTACGCAATTCAATTGTTCAGTATGAGAAGATTTTTGCGATGAACAATCCGGAGCGGCAGCTGAAACTGGGGTACGGCATTGCGCGGGTCAATGGCAGGATCATCCGAAGCATTACGGACACGCATGCCGGGGAGCTGCTTGATTTCACGCTTGCAGATGGTATCATTGGTGCGGAAGTGAAGGTCCTCCGGCGCACCAGGCTTCGGAGGATAGACCAGAAACTATGAACAAAACAAACATAAACGAGTCGCTGAAAAAACTCGAGGAAATTGGAGACTGGTTTGAGCAACAGAAAGAAGTGGATGTGGAAGCCGGGCTTGAAAAAGTGCGCGAGGGCAGCCGACTGATCAAGATCGCGCGGGAACGGCTCAAACAGATCGAGAATGAGTTTGAGGAAGTGAAAAAGGAGATTGGGGAAGACAAAGAATCCGCCGAGGAGATTTAATGCTCGTAAATTTAAATCAACAAACCTCTGACGACAGACCGGGTTATCAATACTTTTTAAACGGTTTTTCGGGCATTGGATGTATGTAATAGGGAAAAAATAATATGAAAATACTTATTTGTGCGTATCAGGAGGCGGTTACCAAAGCCGGGGTCCGAAAAGCGCAGGCGGGACGGCACACGCTGAGCAAAGAGCATGTGAAAAAGATAATGGCGGTTGATAAGAATATCGAGGTTGTCGTGGTCGCCGATGCGTCAGATGCACTAAAATACGCCGCAGATGCGGATATTATTGCCGGATATCCGAGGACTATTCCGGCGCTTGCGCACGCAAAAAACGTGAAGTGGATTCATTCTTTTTCGGCAGGTATGGATCGGGTGTTGACGCCGGAAGTCATCAAGTCGCCGGTCCTTGTTTCAAATTCGTCGGGCGTGCTTGCAATACCGATTGCGGAGCATGTGATGAGTTATGTGCTGATCTTTAGCCGAGGTTTTTTGCGCTCGCTTGAAAATCAGAAGAAACACTTGTGGCAAAGGGATGATACGCTCGCGGAGCTCCACGGAAAAACCATACTCATCGTCGGTATGGGCAAAATCGGCGGCGAAGTGGCGCGATTGAGCCGCGCATTTGGATGCCACATTATTGCGCTTACGAGAGACGGCCGGTCGGACAACGAGTGGGCGCATGAAATAAAAAAGGCATCGGTTTTGGACAGGGTGCTGCCGAAAGCAGATTTTGTGGTCAGTTGCCTGCCGTATACGCCGGAGACGCGCCATATATTTGATGCACAAAAGTTCAGGTTGATGAAACCGTCCGCATATTTTATCAATATCGGCCGCGGAGCATTGGTGCGGGAGAAAGATTTAATCGCGGCGCTCAAGAAAAAAACTATTGCCGGAGCCGGTCTGGATGTAACCGAAGTCGAGCCCTTGCCCGCATCAAGCCAGCTCTGGAATATGCGCAATGTCATCATAACCCCGCATCATTCTGGCGGCTCGGAATACGCAATGGATCGCGCCATTGATCGCTTTATATTAAATCTCAAAGCATTCCTGACCAGCGACCGCCTGCCAAATCTGGTGGATAAAAAATTGGGGTATTGATCTTGAAGAAGAATCCTGATAACATATAACTATGGCTAAAAATATTATTGATCAGCACTTCAGAGTTATGATTGAGCGCGATAGCAACGGATTTTTTGTCGCCTCTGTGCCAGCATTGCCGGGCTGTCATACCCAGGCAAAAACCGCACCTGAACTTATGCATCGGATTAAAGATGCCATTCGTCTTTGTCTCGAAGTTGCCCGGACAAATCGCAATTATCGTACTAAAGTGCGGCAATTCGCGTATGAGCCGACATTTGTGGGAATGGAAGTGGTCACTCTTTAATTTGCGGTATGGCAAAAAGAATACCCATGCTGAAAGCGCGCGATGTGATGCGCGTTTTACCCTCACTAGATTTTCAAGAAATCAGGCAAAGCGGGTCGCATATTTTCTTTCAGCATCCGGACGGCCGCACGACATTGATTCCGCGACACGGCGGAGAAGACAGATGATATATTCATCTTACCATATACAACCCTGTTTAACACGAGGAAAAGGTCTTTTGTATCAATTGCGATACCATAACGAAAGGTATGCGCCATGGCCGCGAAAATGTAGATGTGCGTTTTCTGCTGCTGCTTGGCTTTGTACTATTCTTCACGGTACAAGGACTGAATATGGGATGGCAACCGCGCTTTGCGGTGTATTTTACGAACAAGGCGATGCTTGGTTGGTTTTGGGCAGTGATGTCTTTAACATTACTTCTTGGATCAACCATTGCGAGATGGTTCCTGAAGCGCTTTTATGGAAACGATCGATGTGCGCTTCTTGCCGTACAGATTCTTGTCGGCATAAACATGCTGTTCGCGGGGTGGGGAACGACTGCTTCCGCCGTGATTACTTTTTTTCTGCTGCACGAAGTAGCGAGAGGCATGTATCGGCCGTTGAAGGACGCGTATCTCAATCGGGATATTCCGTCTCACGAACGTGCGACCATTCTTTCGTTTGAGGCAATGTCGAATCATATCGGAGCATTATTGGGACTTTTGCTGAATGGCATCGTAACTCAATATACTTCAATCAGTGTCGGATGGATGATTGCCGGATTTCTTCTCACTCTTTTTGCCGGCACGGGTCTGCTTGTTTTTCGGAACGGCAGAAGAGAACCATAAAACAAGAGTCGCCACCAGAGGGCGACTCTTTTCATCAATTCTTCATTGGTATGTTTAGCTGGACGAGCAGCCTTTATTATGATAAAAGAAAGTTACTCGTGCACTTTTACATAGTAGAGCGAAAGGAGATACCATGCATCGGTCGCAAGATTTTTATGATCGGACTGTTCAAATTCTGTTACAAGTGAGGCCGATGGTATTGCCTTTTTACGGTAATATTGAGATTAGTGGCAGAAAAAGCGAGAATCCAGGCGATGTGGTAACGGAGCTTGATATGAAAGTTGAACATTTCCTTTCGCGTGAACTCGGGCGGCTCGATCCGGGCATCGGTTTTGTTGGCGAGGAAACGGGAGGAAACCGCGATACCAGACGCTTCTGGCTGAATGATCCGATTGATGGCACGGGGCACTTGGAACGCGGCATGCCGTTTTGTACCACCATGCTCGCGTTGATTGAGGATGCCGAAGTAACCTTTTCGATAATTTACGATTTTGTCCACGATAATATGTATGTTGCAAGAAGGGGCTTGGGTGCAACGCATAACGGAAAACCGATTCATGTCAGTGCCCGGTCTTTGAAAAATGCATATATAGGTTGCGAGACGCACTCGGAAAAACCCGAGAATTCGCGGATCTTGGGAGCTCTTCAGAAAACAAGCGCGATTTTCAAGACAATCTGTTCTGGCTACGAATATGCGATGGTCGCGTCCGGCAAATTAGATGCACGTGTTTGTTTTGATCCCTTTGGCAAGGATTATGACTTTGCGCCCGGATCATTGCTCGTGAGAGAAGCTGGCGGAGTGGTGGCAAACATTGGCGCATCTGCGTACGACTATCGCAATGTTAACCATATTGCGGCAAATCCGATTATCTATCAGCAACTTACCGAAGGTGCAGACGCGTTATTTCCCAATTAAATGCTGAGATAAAGATAAATAGACCTTCTGCGGAGGGTCTTTTTACAATAGAGGGTGCCGACTTTTCTTTTGCTTCATTTTTGGTTATACTGCAACAATTATGAATGCATTTGATCGCTATCACCAAGCCGTTGACTTTCTTGAAGGACTCTCCAATCTGCCTGTAGAGAAGGACTATATGCGGGATCGCAGCAACCCGTTGCTTTATCTCAAGCGGATGCGGTATTTTTTGGCGCTGCTTGGCAATCCGGACAGGGGATTCAAGTTCATTCATATCACCGGCACTGCTGGCAAGGGCACAGTCACAACTATGGTGCATGAGATACTGCACGCATCCGGCGTAAAAGTCGGTTCGTTTATGTCGCCGTTCGTTACCACCTCCATTGAGAAGATCAGAGTGGGGGAGCGGTATATCGGCCCGGACGAGCTTGCGGATATTGTCGAATACCTCAAGCCGTACATTGATCGCGCGTATATAAGGAGTCCTTATGGCAGGCCGTCATATTTTGAATTATTCCTTGCCATCGCTTTTGTATATTTCAAACGGCAAAAGTGCGAGTGGGTCGTGCTGGAAGTGGGCTTGGGCGGCAGATATGACGCGACAAACGTGATTGAGAAACCGGCCGTCACCGTGATCACCAGTATTGATTACGATCACACCGAAATCCTTGGCAAAACTCTCGGCAAGATCGCACGCGACAAAGCCGGCATTATCAAAAAAGGATCGGTTTTTTTTACCGCAGAACAGCGTCCTGCGCTGCTGCACATGTTTCAAAAAATATGCGATGAAAAAAAAGTTGTACTGCATCAAACGCCCCGTCAAAAAAATTATCAGGAGTACAATACAACGCTTGCAGGCGCCATTGCCGAGCATCTTGGCACCGCGGAAAAATATATCAGCCGCGGCATGAAGCGCACCCATCTGCAGTGCCGTTTTGAAATCATGCAACAAAATCCGCTCGTCGTACTTGACGGCGCGCACAATCGCGCAAAGATCAGAAGCACGATTGAGAATCTCGCGCAGCTTGATTTTCGCAAACTGCATCTCATTATCGGTATCGCAGACAGCAAAGATAAGGTCTCCATCTTGAAGCAGATTATACCCCTTGCGGATCGCATTATGTTTACCCGCTTCCAGATCAAAGACCGAAAGTGCGCTCACCCCAAAGAACTGCTCGCACTCTCGCGGCCGTTTCTCAAAAGTGGAGTCAAATATGAGTTGCTGCTTGATCCGGAACAAGCGCTTGTGGGCGCGTTCAGGCATGCCGCCAAAAAAGACCTTATCCTCGCGGTCGGCTCGTTTTTCCTTGCCGGCGAATTGCGAAAAAATTGGATAGCCGAAGAGAAAATACTCCGAACACGGAAGAATATGAAATCGCCAATGCAGGCAGAAAAGAGTAAAATGAATTTATGACAGGACCTACGCACCCCAAGATTAACCAGTAAATAAAGGGTATAATGGGTTGAGAGCATGAAAAGTCAGCTCTCTTTAACAAAAACCATTATGCCTACTACAGTTCTCAATTATGTATCTGGGTTGTATAATGGACTGGAAAATTTAGACAGGTATATTTAGTGGATAGACTGCGATAG
>CAYJOT010000025.1:0-10791 GCA_964371935.1 uncultured Candidatus Saccharibacteria bacterium
GAATCGCATCATCATTGGGTAATTGGAGTATTGATGAGGGAGGGACGCTGATGGCAACCAAGATCGTGACGGATGAGGTAGTGGCGAAGAGCATAAAGACGCAACGCCTTGAAATCGGCTCTGCTGAGAAGCCAAGCACGATCGTCGTGCACGACAAACAAGGCAAAGAGGGATGCCTGGTCATCGAAAACGTAGACACCGGCGCCATACGCCTGATCGCGGGATCGTGCGACGTTAAGACAACATCCTCTTTGCCAGCGTCACCACCTGCGGCGTCCGTAGAGACATCGCCGACTCAACCATCAACGCCTGCCGTAACATTATCGGAAACGACTCCAACTCCTGTCGCAGAACCTATCTCGCCTGATTGACTATAGGGTTGACACCCTTGTCGCTTTTTGCTATCTTTGGGTTTAGCTATTGATCATAAATGCCACCCAACGGGAAAAAGGATAAAATTTGAGTATATGCAAAACACCGCAATCCCAAAACTTACTTTTACCGTTCAAGTGTTCCGGGAAGGAAGGACCTATGTAGCCTATAACCCGGAATTGGATGTCTCAAGTTGTGGAGATACGATTGAACGGGCACGCCATAATCTCTCCGATGCAGTCAAAGGTTTTTTACTGTCGGCTCGCAAACATGGCACTCTTGCTGAAATTCTTGAAGAGGCCGGATACGTTTTGAAAAAGAAACAGTGGTATGATCCGGAACTTCGGGTTCTTGATCGTTTTTCTTTGGCCCTCTAATCTATGCCGCGCTTAGCCCCGCTCCATTACACAAAACTTGCGCGTATTTTTGAGCATGCCGGTTTTGTACTTGACCGAACCGAAGGCGATCATCTCATCTATATTCGTAAAAATGTAGTGCGCCCGATTGTTATTCCGAAATATCAGGCGGTACCGGTTTTTATCATCAAAAATAATATCCGTTCCGCCGGGATGACGCGAGAGGAGTATTTCAGATTGCTGGAGACTATTTGATAAAGGTTGACACCCTTGTCGCTTTTTGCTATCTTTGGGCTTAGCTATTGATCATAAATGCCACCCAACGGGAAAAAGGATAAAACATTGATTGAGGGCGGAGTTTTGGAAAGTTTGCCAAATATGCTCTTTCGGGTCAAGCTCGATGACGGACGAGATATTTTAGCTCATCTTTCGGGCAAAATGCGCCTCAATTACATCAAAGTCCTGCCGGGAGACCGTGTTCGGGTTGAGATGTCCATGTACGACAACACCAAGGGAAGGATCATACATCGCCTGAAATAAAAACGATCAGTAATGAAATGAAAGTACGCGCTTCGGTAAAACCTATGTGTACAAAATGCAAGACGGTCCGGCGAAAGGGTCGGCTGTTTGTTATCTGCAAGACCACGCCGAAGCATAAGCAAAGACAGGGATAATTATGCGTATCGTCGGCATTAACATTCCGGATAATAAGAAGATCGAGTATGCGCTTCCGTATATCTTCGGGATTGGTTTGCCTGTGGCAAAACAGGTCGTGAAAATGGCAAAGATTGATCCCAATACCCGCGCCAAAGATTTGACTCAAGCCGAGGTCAATCGCTTGCGCGAGATTATTGAAAAAGATTACAAGATCGAGGGTGATTTGCGCCGCGAGATTATAACCAATATCAAGCGCCTGCGCGAGCTGCAGATGTATCGCGGACTCCGCCATATGCGCGGCCTGCCCGTGCGCGGCCAGCGCACGAAAACGAATTCGCGGACCCGGCGCGGCAATGTGCGCCGTACTGCGGGATCGGGCAGGAAGACGGCGGCAAGCCCGACGTAGAATAACGATAGAACGAT
Organism: uncultured Candidatus Saccharibacteria bacterium; assembly: GCA_964371935.1. GTDB lineage: Bacteria > Patescibacteriota > Minisyncoccia > Sungbacterales > HO2-52-23 > JACQRW01. Next base: position 1,809 of record CAYJOT010000025.1, read on the forward strand.
ATACATAAAAACGTAGAACGAAAAAATGGGTAAAAAACGAGTAATCAAAAAAGGGGAGGGCAACGATGTTGGAAATCAGGCCAAGCCGAAAACCGAAGGGCGCTCCGGGCAGCGCGTCACGCGCGGGATTGCGCATATCGAGGCCACGTACAATAACACGCTCATCAGCATCAGCGACGAACACGGCAATGTAATGGCGCAGTCGTCGGCCGGAGCAATCGGATTTTCCGGGACTAAAAAGGCCACGCCGTTTGCGGCTGCGCGCGTTGCGGAAGCAGTGATCGAAAAGGTGCGGCGGTCCGGACTGCAGGAGGTGATCGTGCGCGTGAAAGGAGTGGGCTCCGGACGCGATTCGGCGGTACGGGCGCTCGCCAACCAGGGGCTTGCGATCCTGTCTATTAAAGATATTACCCCGCTGCCGCACAACGGACCGCGGCCGAAAAAAGTGAGGAGGGTGTAAGGGAAACGATAAAACATAAAACGTAGAACGTAACACAAAGTATGACGATACGCATACTTGAAAAAATTGAACGGCGGCTGGGCGAACGGCTCTTTTTAAAGGGAGACCGCTGTCTTGGCTCCAAATGCGCAGTGGTGCGGCGCAATTATCCGCCGGGCATTCAGGGCACGAAACGTAGGCGCAAGGACTCGTCAGAATACGGGGCGCTTTCCCGCGAAAAACAGAAGGTGCGCTATTTCTACGGGATTGACAACAAGGATATCAAGGGGTATACTAAAACCGCACTCAAGAAACGGGGCGTTTTTTCTTTCCATATACTGCAGCTGCTTGAGCGACGGCTTGATAATGTTGTCTTCCGCCTTGGGTTTGCCGCATCGCGCAGACAGGCGCGCCAGATGGTCGCGCATGGTCTGGTCATGATCGGCGGCAAGACGGTGCGGACTCCTTCATATCAGGTGACCAAGGACGAGGAGATCGCGCTCAAAGAAGGCAGTGTAAAGTCGCCATTGGTGACGGAGGCGGAGCAGCGCATCAAAAAATACGAACCGCCCCAGTGGTTGCAGATCGACAAGTTAAAACGAACCGGATCCATACTCCGGATTCCGGAGGAAGGCGATGTTGAGATCATTTTTGACGCATCAAAGATTAAAGAATTTTATTCACGATAGAATTGAAATTCCAGACTTAGTCTCCTGGAGACTAAGTCTGGAATACACCATATATATGATATCACTACCATCGAGGCCAAGAATAATTTCATCCGGAAAGAATAATGCGGTTTTTGAGATTGACGGGTTGTATCCCGGATACGGGCAGACCATCGGCAACAGCATTCGCCGGGTACTTTTGTCTTCGCTGCCGGGCGCGGCCATTACGTCGGTGAAGATCGAAAATGTCGGACATGAATTTTCCACAATTGAGGGCGTGATGGAGGACGTCGTATCGCTTATTTTAAATCTGAAACAGCTCCGGTTCCGGCTTCACGAGGAGGGGCCGTTTACCGTTTCGCTGTCCGCAAAGGGAGAGTGCGAGGCAACCGGAAAAGATTTTGACGTGCCGTCGCAGCTTGAGCTCATTAATACGGATTTGCATGTTGCTACGCTTACTTCGAAAAAGTCCTCGCTCAAGATTGAGGCGGTGGTGGAAGCGGGACTCGGATATGTGCCCGTGGAGGCGCGCAGCAAGGAAAAGGTGGAAGTGGGGACCATCGCGCTTGACGCGGCTTTTTCTCCGGTGCGCCATGTAAATTATGAGATCGAGAATATGCGTGTGGGAGACCGCACCGACTACAACCGGCTGCGTTTTCATATCGAGACCGACGGATCAATCACGCCGCCCGAAGCATTTGCGGCTGCATGCCATATTCTTGTTGAACAGTTCGGATCGCTTGCCGGTGGCTTTACCGACGAATCGGATCACGCACGGTCCGGCGCGGCAATCCTGACGGATGTCGGGGAAGATCATGGCCGGGAAGAGGACGGCTCCCAGGATGAGGATGTGCTGAAAACAAAGCTCGATGAGCTCAAAATCTCGAACCGGACGCTCAATGCGCTGCGCGAAGTCGGCATCAAGACCGTAGGCGGCCTGGCGCGCAAGCGCGAAGCAACGCTTCGCGAGGTCGAGGGGATCGGAGACAAGGGCATCCATGAGATCAAAAAAGCCCTGGGCAACTTTGGAATAACATTAAAACAATAAAAACATAAAACGTAGAACAAGAATGAATTGAATTATGGTATTATGTTTTTATGTCTTAAGTTTTTACAGTTTTTATGAGGCATCTCAAGACCGGAAGAAAATTTGGCAGGGTGCGCAACCAGCGTAAAGCTCTCTTAAAGAGTTTGGCGACTGCTTTTTTTACGCGCACAAAAATAAAAACAACCGAGGCAAAAGCAAAAGAGCTTCGCCCGTTTGTGGAGAAATGCATCACGGCCGCGAAACGTCCCACGCTTGCCAACCAGCGCCTGCTCCTGCGGCACTTTTCAAAACCCGTAGTGGCGCGTATTTTTGCCGAGGCGCAAAAGCATATAAACCGCCCGGGTGGGTACACGCGCATCACCAAAATCGGACCGCGCGTCAGCGACAGCGCGCGGATGGCATTTATTGAAATAGTCCAATAGTTATGGAATACCGCATTGACGCAACAGACCAGACGCTCGGACGGTTCGCGACTCGCATCGCGATTATTTTGCGCGGCAAAGACAGCCCGCGGTTTGATCCGGCAAAATTGAGCGGCAACAAGGTCTATGTCTCGCATACCGACAAGCTGCGGTTCAGCGGCAAAAAAACAGGCCAGAAAATATACCGGCGCCATTCCGGATTTCACGGAGGGCTCAAGGAAGAAAAATTGGAAAAACTCATGATGCGCGATTCGCGGCTTGCCCTGCGCCATGCCGTTATGGGCATGCTTCCCAAAAACCGGCTTCGCGCCCGCGTCATCAAAAATATGACTCTTGCAAAAGGGGAGATTTCGTGATTTATGGTCACTATGCCAACTCCAAAAACAACAACCGCAAAAAAGAGAGCGCCGGCAAAACCAAAAAAAGAACCGGTGGCGACGGAGGAGAAAGACATCAAGCTTGAGCCGACGCTTGAAGTAAAAGAACCGGTGACCGCTCCGAAACGGATTGACGCTGATAACGATGATCTTGAGTTGCCTGCCGACTTTATGCCGCCCGAAGAAGACCAGTCCGATGAGGCGCGCGCACGCAGGCCTGATCGGTACTTTGAGGCGGTGGGCCGGAGAAAGAGCGCTATCGCGCGCGTACGCCTGTTTACCCGGGCCGGAGATTTTTGCGTTAACGGCAAGCCGTACGAGCAATATTTCTCGACAATCGAGCTTCGTAATATCGTGGAGGATTCGCTGAAAAAAATGAAACTGCTCGGCCGCTTCCGCGTAAGCGCCAAAATGTCCGGCGGCGGCATGCACGGTCAGGCCGAAGCGCTTCGCCACGGCCTTGCACGCTGTCTCGTCAAATTCAACCCTGATTTTCGTAAGCGCCTCCGCCGCGCCGGCTTCATGACCCGAGACCCGCGCGTCAAAGAACGCAAAAAATTCGGCCTCAAAAAAGCCCGCAAAGCCCCCCAGTGGGCTAAACGGTAGGATAGTATTGCCAAGTTAAGACAACTCTAGTAAAATACTTGTATGGCTAACTTCAATAGTGGGATAAACAGATCTCTTTCGTTTTTACTCTTTTCTCGTCCCTCTTTTCTTGAGGGAATGAGCCGTATAGTTGATTTTGGAGGTACTCTCAATATGTATAATGACAGTAAAACTCCAGAAGAAGCAGATAACCTTGCCCTGAGTAACGATTGGAAGATGATTGGGCGGGATCTCAAATCTGCAGTTGAAGAATATGAACGGACAACAAGAGTCAGCCGAAGTGCCTCAAAAGAATAATGAAGATGCGCTTGTCAGGCAGGAAACGACAACGGTCGTGTTTTCCGGACCGTTTCCTCCTCCGCAAATGCTTGAAGCATATGAGCGCATTTTGCCTGGCGCTGCAGAGCGGATATTTCGTATGGGAGAAGAACAGTCCCAGCATCGGAGAGAACTTGAATCACAAGTGATAAAGTCAGATATAAGAAATTCAAGAATAGGACTGATATTTGGTTTGCTGATAGGCATTGTTGCACTCGCTGCCTCTGTCCTCATTGCATACTTCGGCTATCCGGTGAGCGGAGGACTTGTGGGTGTTGGAGCGATCGCAGCTTTAGTTGGAGTATTTGTATATGGGTCTCAAAGAAGAACACAAGAAAGAAAAGAACGCAGATTAGCCGCAGAAGAAGAGGGTTAGACATATTCAATTTCTCCGCCGCGCCGGCTTCATGACCCGAGACCCGCGCGTCAAAGAACGCAAAAAATTCGGCCTCAAAAAAGCCCGCAAAGCGCCCCAGTGGGCTAAACGGTAGTTACAGCGTAATCGTGTGCCATGTTTTGTCCTGGCGAAAGAAGATGGAGTCGGGGGCGTCGGGGGTGGTGAGGATTTCGTCGACCGGGCGGGGATATATCTCTACGGTGCTTCTGCCGCCGCGGCCGTCGAGTTCGGTCAAGAATATGCCGTCATCCGTACGCACTGCAATGTGCGCGTTAGTGCCGTACCACCATGCGGCATCGCGAATGGGCGAGGACAACCGGAGAATCCGCTCCTCGGTCCATTTTTTCTGGAATGGCTGGACGCGGCTGTCCTCAAGCCAGAGCACGCGCAGCTCTTGCCTCTTGATGAAAAGGATTTTTTGCCCGGCAAGGTCGAAATGCGGGTTTTCTACATCGCGGCCGAGCGTCGCAAACGCTGCCTGCCCGTTCTGATACAGAAAAAGATTTCCGGACGCGTCAAGGAACGCTACGTCGTTGTTTGGTGAACCGATAACGCGGATCGAGGTTGAGGCGAGCGAAAACCCGGGGTTGCCCAGCACCTCGATCTCGCCGCTTACCGGGTTGATCCGCTCCAGTGTTCCCTTGGTGTTTATCACATAAATGCGGTTATGCACGACTTCGAAAGAGCGCAGGCCGGAGGCGAGCGTCAGTTTTGTTTTGCCGATGCGTTCGGTTAAGACCCCCTGCTTGCTTAAGGCAAGCCGGCTCTTTATGGGAGACGATGTCACGTTTTTGAGTATGCCAAGCTCAAGCAATGATGACGTGGCAATATCGATCCTGTTCTGGATGAGCAGCACATTGCGAAGTTCGGTGACAAGTGCGGGCGAGACCGCAATGATGCGCGACCATGGCTGGTATCCGGCTTTCTCAATGCGTATCAGATAGGTGCCGGGCATAATGCCGGTCAGCAGCGCGCTGCCCGAAAAGAAAGACGTTTCTTTGGCAAGCACTCCGTTTAAAAAAACGCTGGTCTGCGGTGTTCGCGATTTGAGAAACACGCTCCCGGTCTCGACCAGGACTTTTTTCTTGAAATCAATCGTGAATCCGAGCGAGTAGACCACCATCAACGGGGCAAGGACCAGAAAGACGGCGAGCAGGAGAAAAAATAAGATTCGGCGGGTTCGTAGGGTCATAGAGTTTTTAATCTGGTCTCTTTATCATAGCAAAAAATCAGTCACTTGAAAAGAAGTTGAAAATGCGTATGATGGGCATATGTCTGATTCATTCATTATCCACGGCGGAAAGTCCTTGGCTGGCGAGGTCATGATCAGCGGGTCTAAAAACAGCTCCTTTCCTTTGATCGCGGCATGTCTGCTGACCGACGAGCCATGCGTGCTGGAAAATGTTCCGCTTATTCAGGATGTGGTGGTCATGGTTGAGATGGTCAGGAAACTTGGTGCCCGGGTTGAGTGGGATCAAAAAATGCGCGAGCTTACGATTGAGGCAAAAGCACTCTCAAGCTGCTCGCCCGATGTAACCCTCTCAAGAAAATTGCGCGGTTCCATCGTGCTTGCTGGAGCGTTGCTTGGCAGGTTGCGGCGCGCCGAAGTCCCGTATCCGGGAGGGGATGCAATCGGCAGCCGCCCGCTTACCGCACACTTTCGCGCATTCGAAGAATTGGGAGCGGTGATCCGAGAGCATGAAATTATTGAGATAGACGGCAGCACACTAGCCGGAAAATCTTTTTTCATGGATGAGCCCAGCGCCACCGCGACAGAAAATGCGATTCTTGCGTCCGCGCTGGCTCCCGGAAAAACCGTGATCGCGCTTGCCGATTTCGCGCCGCCCATACAAGAGTTGATCTCGTGCCTGAAGACCATGGGCGCGGATATTCGATTGCATGATTTGCATATTGAAATCAACGGGGTAACGCGCCTGCACGGGACGCGCTATCGGATCAATCCCGATGAGATTGAGATTTCAAGCTTTGCCGTGCTTGCCGCGGCAACCCGCTCCGAAGTGACGCTGCGGGGGATTGCTCCGCAGTATCTTGATCCGGTATTTTTGCAGATGCAAAAAACAGGAGTTGCTTTTGAGTATAGCGCCACGGACATGAAAATTATGAAGCCGACATCCGGATACAAGAGTTTCCGGATCCAATCTGGATTGTATCCCAAACTGATGCCGGATCACGTACCGCAGTTTGCCGCGCTCGCGACGCAGGCCGAGGGAACTTCTCTTGTACACGAATGGATGTATGAAAATCGGCTACGGTATATTCCGGAGCTGCAAAAAATGGGCGCTACCTGCGAAATTTTGGATCCGCACCGCGCGCTCATTACCGGCCCGGCCGTGCTTGCCGGATGTGAGGTGGAGAGTTTTGATTTGCGCGCCGGCATGGTGTTGGTGATTGCCGCACTCGTGGCAAACGGCCGTTCAATTATCTCAAATGTAAATCATATTGACCGCGGATACGAGCGGATTGAAGAGCGGCTTGGGCAGATTGGAGCGGATATTGAGAGGGTAAAGGAAAATGACAAATGATAAATTCAAAATATCAAAAGTATTTTTTTGTCATTTGAAATTTGGATTTTTGGAATCTCTTAATTTATGTTTGTACGAAAAATAGGCATTGATCTGGGAACGGCAAATACGCTTGTGTTTGTGCCAAAGCGCGGCGTGGTGGTAAACGAGCCGTCGGTGGTGGCGGTGTCGTCGGATGACAACACGGTTTTAGCCGTGGGAAACGAGGCGCGCGACATGATCGGACGCACGCCGGAAACTATTGTGGCGTACCGGCCCTTGCGCGACGGCGTGATTGCGGACTACCGCGTGACCGAGGCCATGCTGCGCTACTTTATCAACAAAGCATCCGGCTCCATGCGGCTCTTCCGCCCCGAAGTCATGATCTCGGTGCCGGCCGGGGTCACGTCCACGGAGCGGCGCGCCGTAATTGAGGCGGCCGTACATGCCGGCGCAAAAGCCGCATATGTGGTAAAAGAACCGGTGCTTGCCGCGATTGGCGCGGGTATCCCTATTAACGAGCCGGCCGGACACATGGTGGTGGACATCGGTGGTGGCACGTCTGACGTTGCCGTAATCTCGCTTGGCGGGATTGTTGCCGCTACGTCCGTAAAAGTTGCGGGCAACAAGCTCGATGCCGCCATTACCGAGTACATTAAGCGAAATTACAATCTTGCGATTGGGGATCGCACCGCGGAAGAAGTAAAAATCAAGATCGGCTCGGCCGTGCCCAGCGATGATGAGAGCTTGGTCATGGAAATCCGCGGCAGGGATTTGATGAGTGGCCTGCCAAAAACGATCTCACTTCGCTCCCCGGAAATCACGGCCGCAATCGCGGACGAACTCGACGAGATCATCCGCGCCATCAAATCGGTCTTGCACGAAACCCCGCCCGAACTTGCCGCAGACATCATGGACAAAGGAATCGTCATGACTGGCGGCGGCTCACTCCTGCGCAACATAGATGAGCTTGTCCTACAGGAAACCGGCGTCCCTGCGTACGTCGCCGAAGAATCCCTCCTATGCGTAGTAAAAGGCACTGGCATCGCGCTTGAACATCTGAACGTGTATAAGAGGAGTATTATGAGTAAGCGTTGATTTATTCGGACTTACGCGTTTGACCACCCCTTGGTCATTCTGAGCGGAGCGAAGAATCCAGTAGGTGCGTGTGTAAGCCATTCGAGGCGATCCGCAGTCCAAGAGTGTTTGAGAATCTGCTCAAGATGCTTGCTCTTCAAATCGGCTCTATTGTATCAGCCAACGAACTGGCGCAGGGACTTGGCGTGACGCGGACAACCGTCAACCGTTACCTGACTCTGCTGGAGCAGTCGTTCATTATCAAACGGATGTATTCGTTTTCAAACAACCCGCGCAATGAAATGAAAAAGGGATTCAAGGTGTTTTTTCTCGATACCGGAGTCCGCAACGCGTTGGTGGATATAGCATCTCCTATGGAAACGCGTGCAGACCGCGGCGCGATTTTTGAAAATTATTTTGTCAGCGAGCGCATGAAAAACGGATCCCTTGAGATATTTCCGCCGTATTTGACTTCTTTTCGGCATTCTGGTATACTACCCTCATGTTAGCAATAGCACGGAAATTACTGCTGATGGATGTGCCGCGCTTGATGCGTGGCAATGGTCTGTTTCCGTTTAGTTTGTGGCAGACCCAGGATTGGTCTGGCGGTGGCGGAGGAATGTTGATGTGCCACGAGATGTCGTTGATGAGTCAAAATTATTCAACTGTTTAAAATAAAACCCCTTTTGGGGTTTTATTTTATGCGATGAAAACAAATACTCCCCAAAAAATCTGTCTGACTTTTCTAGTTTTTTGTTTGTATTTTGGACAGTTCTTTCTATCCACGGCTCAAAGACGGGATTTTATAATTACTTATGGGGTTTTGTACTCGGACTGATGCCTCTCCTTGGTGGTCTTGTGGCTATGACAAGAATTCGTGTATGGGGAGGGTTAAAAGCGGAAGGTCAGTAGGTCAGCTGCCGATGACTTTGTCGTGGTTGTGGCAAACCCGGAACTTGCAGACGCGTTGAAAAAGCATTTCCTGCATCCGGTTGGGAGAAGGAGCATGCGGATGATAAAACTTTTTGTCACGCACTCGCGTTTCAAAGATAGCTATGTCTCAATCAAAACAAAAATCAATTGTTACTGGGGGTGCGGGATTTATAGGT
>CAYJOT010000026.1:0-10683 GCA_964371935.1 uncultured Candidatus Saccharibacteria bacterium
ATAAAAAGAAAAACTTTGTGCATCTTTACGGGCATAAACGCATTATACTATAGGTATGGGGTCGAAAGAAAGAGTGGTTATGCACAGGGACGAGTTTTTTACGGCCGTTTCTGCTCAATCATCATAGGGCCATCGGTCGCTCCCGTGCGCGGGGAAATATATGGGCGCAGAAACCAAAGAATAATAAACCCGATCAGCATGAGCGTACCGTTGATGAGAAACATAACGCGGATACCGGCAATACTTGCAAGCACTCCGGAAAAAATGCCGCCAAGCGCGGATCCGGCACCCACTGAAAAACTGGAAAATACCGACCACTCAAACCCGATATGCTCGCGATCCAGATGCCTGCTGAATATCGCAAAAAAAGGCGGGACAAACAATGCATCGCCCACCGCCATCAAAACCTGCAATGCATAGATGTGCCAGACCTGGCGGCTGAAATAAAAGAGAAAAGTTGCAAGCGTAAAAATACACGCGCCGGCAAGCATGGAATTGTGGTCGTCCATCTCGCCGCTGATGCGGTCAAGCCGCCGCGCAATCGGTATCTGCAGGAGCGACTTGCATATCCAGTAGATCGCGACCGCAAAACCAACTACGGTAACCGCGCTTCCGGTAATGTTGCCCAGGATAAAAACAGCAAAGAGCGGCGTGGTCAGTCCGGCCGCTGTGGTAAAAATAAACTGCGCGAAAATAATGATCAGAATGACATTGTTGACTTTGGGAAACCAAGGCCGAAATACGTTCGGAAACGAGAAGGTGATCTTCATACTGATCAGTATAGCACAAATATGCTCAATCAAAAATTTTTACGGTGCCGTACTGGCCGTCATAGCCAGGCTCAATATGCAGCCGCCCTTCGCGCACAGCCATAATGCCCTCGGCAACTTCGGGGCGCAGACGGGATTCAAGATCGGCGCGGGACGCATCAAACAAAACCGTAAATTCGTTGCCAAACTCTTTCACTACGGAAAGATATTCGTCCTGCACGCCTTTGCCGGTTGCGGATCTGACTCCGCGCGCCTCGGCTATGATTTCGTCAAGCGGCACCATATTGAGATACGGAATGGCACCCGGCGGATAAAATCCCTCGGAGCGGTCGGCAAGCTCCGCCACCCTGTTGAGCACCCCAATAGTCACAGGTTTTCCACAGATTGGACACAGGTTATGCAGCTTTTTGGTTTCGTCCGGAGTGAGCCGGCTTTTGCAGGCGCGGTGACCGTCGTAGTGATACATGCCCTCTTCCGGAAAAAACTCTACGGTTGAGAGAAAGCGTTTGGGGTCTTTTGACCGAAATGCATTCATAATGCCGTTGTATGAAAGTTCACCATTAAGAATATTTGCCTCGCGTCCGATGCGGCGCAGCGAGTGGCTGTCAGAGTTCGAGATAAGCGCAAACCTATCCAGCGTAGACAGCCGCCAGTTCATGGCAGGATCCGAGCTCAATCCCGTTTCCAAAGCGAAAATGTATTTAGTGTACTCTTCAAAACATTCTTCAATAGTGTCAAACCCGGATTTCGATCCGAAGAGCGCAAACCACGGCGTCCAGATATGCGCCGGCACCAGCACGCATTGCGGATCCGCATCAAGCGCAATTTTTAGGAGATCTTTCGGATCAATGCCAAGAATCGGCCTGCCGTCCGATTTGATATTGCCGGCTACGTTCAGCACTGCATTTATTTTTTCCGCTGCCAAAATAGACGGCGCAAAAAGCAGCGAGTGAATCCGCCGCACTTTGCCGCCTTTAGAATAAATACTGGAAACCTCAACTGTCAAAAGAAACCTTGTTTTTCCGCCGGAGGCGGATCCGCCTTTGGCGGAGAAATTTGATTTTAATACATACAATCCCCGCTCCGCCGGTTCTAATTTTTGTTTGATCTCTTTAAGCCACGCCGGATGCGTAAAATCTCCGGTGCCCATGACCGTAATCCCCTTTAGCCTTGCCCACACATCCAAATTTTCAAGCGTCATCGCTTTTGATACGGCGCGGCTGTACGGCGAGTGGATATGCAGGTCGGCGATGATTTTCATGATACTACTAAGTAATCCCCTCTTTGATCCTCCTTTGCTCATCTCGCAAAAACATGAGTGTCTCCTGTTTGAGAATTTTACGGATACGGGAAAATTTCTCATACGGCAGAAGCGTGTTGAGATCTTGATTGATAATCTCATCGGTAATGTGTCGCTCAATAAATGCGATGATGCCGGCAAAAAATTCTTTGGTGTCTTTTTTTGTGCGCTCGCGAACAACCGCCTCATTATAGCGGTATCCTTTCAAGAAAAAATGGTGAATGTCGTAGATGTCGCGGCCGGCAATCGCTTTGGTGCGCTCATAGCGGTCAATGAGCGCAACCAACTTATTCGCCATCATGGTCTCAACGGTCTGGCAAGTAATGATGCGGTCAATCTCGTGGAATCGTTTTGCCTCATAGGTGTTTGATTTGAGTGGTGGAACGGCAACATCAATTTTGATGGTATTACGGCCGCTCATACTTTCATTTTGATGGTGCGCCTCATATTTAAGAAAGTATTGCGGTACGACTTTACTCTGATCGCGTATGATGAGCCCGATCTCATCAAAGATGTGCTCCATGCGGGTGCGCGTCTCAACAAGATTGCTCCGCTCCCCCCGATAATCAAAATCAAGGTCAACAGAAAACCGATCAAGATAGCCGAGCATTGCCGCACACGTCCCGCCCTTAAAGGCAAGCGCATCGGCAAGAAACGCATTATCATAGACACCCGCAAGAACGCGGTACAGCCATGCTTTATACACGGCATCTTTCGGTTGTGGTAACATCATGTCAGCCATAGCGTTTTGGAGTGAGCGGGTACCCGACCTTTTTTTGGAGTGCCCGCACCTTTTTCCAGTCCATAAGACGAGCAGCATCAACATACGCGTGAGGGTTGAAATAGAGCAGATCGGCCATAGCCCGCTCCCGGGTCGCTTTGCGTACGCCATTCGGACCCGTGATAATCCCGTTTGGCTGATGTAAGAACTCATCGGAAAGTTTGCGCGAGTAATACGCAGCGCCCGCAACGGAAAAGCGTTTTGTCTTGCTGCTCACGAGCGTAATCGCCGGAAGCGACTGCTGTATTATCCCCTCCTCGGCCAGAATGGTTTCCGTACTTACATACGCATAGCCGTGCAAAGCTTTTATGCCTAAAAGCGGCGGATCAATCTCGGTTGGCGGTTTGATCGCATAGAATCCTTTGTAGATACGAAAAAGAAGCCCATGGTCCGCGTAGCGCTTGAGCGTGGTGTAGAGCGTATTCTTGTTGGTGATGTGCCACAAATTCGCAAGATCATCACTATGAAAAACAACCTCGCCAAGTTTGGCAAGTTCTGCAAAACGCTTCAGATACTGGATTTTAGCGTTTTTTGCCATAATTATCCTGTACTTATATGTATAGGATAATAAATCACATTATGCGTGTCAATAGCTCTATAAAGATCACCCACGCAACCGAATAACAAAAACTCCTGCGGTCAGGGCAGGAGTCGGGGTGTGCTATCGGGAACAGTATTAAAAATTTTTTATGACATACAGTCCCGTACCCCACAGACAATTTGCACCGCTGAACCAAATATATGTTTTTGTCGAGCAGGTAAGGGCAGGGGTACTTCTAGTCCGGTCATAAACCAATATTGCTGGCTGGTGCCAGAACCGGCGCACGAACTATTTCCACCAAGGCAATAGTGATACGGCCAGAAACCAGTAGCATAAGGTTGAGGATTGTGCGGCATGGACGGCAAGAATGGCGCAAGTCCGGGTATCCAATTTTCAATCGGCGTTACGCCGTTGTTGTTTCTTGTGTCCCGGCACCATCCGTCACCATGCTCGTTTACGCCAGAGTTGCAGACGCCGCTCGTAGGCCCCGGATAAATGCCATTGCTGTCATAATAAAATTCCACTGCCGTCCGAAGCTGCCCAAAATCCGCAATTCTTCTGGCATCCCGTGCTTTCGCGCGAGCCGAATTCAAGGAGGCAAACACAATGCTTGCAAGCAGTGAAATAATTGAGATGACTACGAGCAGTTCAATGAGGGTAAAGCCCTGTTTGCGGTCTGATTGACGCATATCGTAAAGTTTTAATCCTTAATTCTGCGGCTGCTGTCTCAATGCGGGAGGCAGATGAAGGGGATCGGTGGAGTAGAGCGGTTTGGCGCCTGTGAAGAAACCGGATGCCCCGAGAAATACAAGTATGGCTGCAAGCATAACTACCCCGGCTGCCGCGAGCAGCACATAACTTGCCTGTCTGATATTCTGAATCTTCCCGTTGGACAGCCGCATGACCAGACGGATGAAAAAACCATACTCGTCAGTCGGCCGCCTTTGCGGAGCCGCCTGAACCACCCGCGGATTTTGTTTTTCGTATTGTTCAAGTAGGTCCATATCTTGATGTCATTATACCCTGCCATTCACAAACCGCAAGAGCTCGGCAGCTACGCCGACAATAATGACCGCGAGAATGGCATAGCTTATGAGGGCCGCGACCGGGCTGTGATTACGCTGTTTTTGCCGGACTTTCCTGCCCATAAGAATAAAGAGCACGCCATCAACGCCGAACGCGACGACGCCGACTATGCTGATGATCGCGATAAAATTTTTAAAGCCCGCAAGATAAAGCGCGGCTGGAGCCGCAGACGCGACAAGCCATGCAGCGCGCCGCGGCATGGCAAGATCAAGCGAAAGCAGGGCCTGAAAATTTGCCGAGAGCGCGATATACGAAGTCAGCACCGCGAGAAATCCTGCCGCGCTTGCCCACAGTGCGATATTGCCGCCAAGCGCCTGCTGCAGACCCGCAATTGCCTCCACGCTTGTTCCCTGCCCGCTCACCCCAACCACCGCAAACGCAAACAAAAAATATAATACTGCGGGAATAAGCGATCCGGCAATGATCGCAATTCGAACACGTGTTTTATCGCGACCAAGAATGGTGATGAGATCGGGAATGACGCTTGCGCCGGTAAGCGCAAACAGCAGCACGCCGTAGGGAATAAATATATCAGCCCCACGCATACCGACAAGATTTGGCAGGGAAACTTTTGGCAGCAAGAACAGCGAGATGCCGGCGATACACAGAATCTCAAAAACCGTTAGCACGCCGTTGATCGCGGATTCTTTCTTGAGCGGGAAAAACGTGATCAGGCCGACGACGCACACGAGCCCGGCGACAAAAAAATAAAGAGGCGCCTCCGACGTGGCGCGCGCGGCAATGGTCTGTAAAAAAATTGCGCCCACGATCAGATAGGCGAGCAGGGTTCCGGCCGTGCCAAAAAGCGTGGACACCCATGATATTTTGGCGGCCGTGCGCCCAAGGTATGCGCGGATATACCCGGGCATGCGGTGAAACTCCGGAGTGGCAAGCACGATTTCGCCATAGAGCAGGTGCAGTGCTGCGACAACGCATGAGAGAATAACAAGTTCCGCAACCCCTGGCCAGAATCCGGACTGGACAAACGAAAAAGGGATGGCAAACATCCCCACGCCGATAATCATACCGGACAGGAGCAGCACTGCTTGAAGCAATCGGAGCATAGTTATTCTTCCACTACCTTTTCCCGTTTGACCAACCCCATGATTTTTTTGACGAGCGTTTGCGGATCAGAATCAAATACCACCTTGCCCGAGCCACGATGCGCGCGTTTGATCAAATCCTGGATATCATCGGCAACGCCTCCGGTACCGGTCAATATGCCGATGGGTTTATCGTCTTCGAACGCAATGGTAAATTCGTTGAGCGTTCCCATGCGACCGCATACGATCAACACAGCGTCGGCAGAACGCGTAAGCAGAAGGTTGCGTCCGGCATATCCAAAGCCGGTATAAATGATGATATCGTGATGATCAAGCGGCAGCTTGTATTTTTTCACGTGCTCAAGCTCGGATGACGCGGGTGAAAGCCCGATCACGAACCCGCCGGCATCTTTGGCGCCAATGGCGCCCCAATACGGCGCTCCGGTCGTGGCTCCGGTTACCAGCACCGCGCCTTGTTGAATGATCTCCTGTCCAAGCGCCCTTGCTTTTTCCAACGTATCCGGCGCGCAATGGCTCGTTTCGGCCGCACCCGAGATGCAGAGTTTATATTTGAGATGCATATGTGGATCGGGTTTTTTCACTTTGTGCGTCATGGTTCAAATATTATGTACGTATTTTATCATATATCCGCAGTAACGCGTAAACTGAATAAGCGCTTCATCTGCGGTTTCATACACTTTGTTTCGTTCAAGGTCATTGTACTCGTGTACTACCCGATTGCGAAAACCCGCGCTCTTTGAAATTTCATCTGCAAAGTCAGTATGCATTCAGGGTCAACCATGGATGAAAAGCGATGTTAAATGTTTTTGTCGTTTCTCAAGTAACACGTTTCTGATATGCCGCAGTTTGAAATTTTCTTGCTGTATGCGAATAGCGTATACTTTCAAACGCGTAAAAAGATGGCGGTCTCCGTAGAGAAGAATCCCGTCTTTCATGACCTGATACTGAAAGAATGGAGCCGCATGATGCAGTGATTTTACGTCCACCTCTTTATTGGGAAACGCGTCGGAAAATTCATTGTGCAGATTAATCAATGTTTCAAAAGAGAGCGGAGCCGAAGCGAGCACCGCAAGATCAATGTCGCTCTGCGGCCGCTCCGTCCCCTTTGCATACGAACCGTAAAGCACCACTAATCGAAGATGATTGCGGCGCGCAACCGAAGCAATGCCCTGGGTATTGATACTCATATGGTTCATGGCGGGTAAAAAATAACTTCTCACTATTTCATACTATCACGCTCTGGTTTATATCTCAACCTCCTCATGAAGCACAGGAACGTCCGCCTGCACGCCAAGGCGGTCGCGGATTTCCTGGCAAAGGTGCGCGGCCTGGGCTTTTTCGCCGTGTACGACAAAAACGCGCTTGAGCGTATCTTTTGTCTGCTCTACAAACGAGAAAAGCTGGGGCGCGTCTGCGTGCGCGGAAAACCCGTCGATCTGCCTGATCTCGGCTTGAACCGGAATCTCATCGCCAAAAATGCGCGCGGTTTGCGCGCCGTCGAGCAGCCGATACCCGAGTGACGCGGGACTTTGATAGCCAATGATTAACAGCATGCTTTTGGGATCCTGCAGATATCTGCGCGCATGGTGCAAAATCCGGCCGCCGGTCATCATGCCCGATCCGGCAATAATTACTTTCGGCGGCGGCACGTCATTGATATGTTTTGAATCCTCCACGCTTTCGGTGAATTTCAGCCGTTTGAAACGGAAGAGGTTTGGGTGCCGCACCATAAGCTCCCGAATTTCTTGCCGATACTCGCCGCCGTACTTTTCGTACACTTCGGTGATGCGGGTTGCGAGCGGCGCATCCACAAATACCGGCACATCAGGAATGCGCTTAAAATGCACAAGTTCGTTCAGCAAATACAAAATATCCTGCGTGCGCTCCGTGGCAAACGCTGGGATCATGAGCGTGCCGTTGCGAGACGCGGCATCCTCAAGCGCGCGTTCGAATGTAAGTTCGCGTTGGAAAATCTGTTCATGCGTCCGGTTGCCGTACGTTGATTCAATCACCAGATAGTCCAGACCCGCAACAGCATCCGGGGGCGGCAGAAGCGTCGAGGGCACACTGCCAAGATCTCCGGTAAAGAGGATGTGCTTACCTTCGGCCCATAGTTCTATAAAGCTCGACCCGAGGATATGTCCGGATCGGGCAAGCTGATACGTAATATCACCGATTTCTTTTTTTTCATGGTCATGGTAGGGCGCGGCTTCCCAAAGCGAGAACGCGTGTTCAATATCTTTTTCATCAAAAAGCTGCCGGTCTTCGCGTCTGGCAAGCGACAAGGCATCTTCAAGAATCAATCGCGCCAAGTCGCGCGTTGCGGCGGTCGAGATGATTTTTCCCTTGAATCCTTTCCGCACAAGCCGCGGAATCCGCCCGACATGATCCAAATGCGCGTGCGTGACAAAGAGCGCCTGCGCGCTCCCTGGATCAAATGCAAAATCATCAAAATTAGCGTCGCTCGCGTCATCGGCCCCCTGGAACATCCCGCAATCAACGAGTATATTTGTTTGTCCAGTTTGCAGCAAATAACACGACCCGGTCACTTCCCGCACTCCCCCGTGAAATGATAGTTTCATTAATAATTATTATAGGTATGCTCGTCCACCACCCTGCCCTGCTGGTCTTTGAGCGTGACGGTTTCAAATCGCTTGTTAAAAAACGGGATGGTTCGCTGCATCCAGACCAGCCATTGATTGTTGTAAAAATCGGGGCGCGATTTGTAGTTTGCCACGCACCCGGCGTAGTTGAAATTTTGAACAATATATTCCATGCATTCGGGACGCGTGGGATCCACGAACTCCGGAAGAGGCCCGGTACGGCATCTCCCGATGCCCGAAATCACCCGGATACACTGGTCTGATAAATTGCGCAGAGTGCGTGTATCAGTGCTGGGACAGCGGCGGGAAAGTCCCGGAGAGAACTGCGCGGTTTCGTCAAAGTACCCGGTGCACATATTCTCCCGAAAATTCATATTCTTGCTCTGCTTGCCAACGCTGATAACCACGCGATCACGCGGGCGCAGTATGATCGAATCCATTGGCGTTGCGGAAAATCCTGGAAGCGCAAACCCGAGAGGAATCACATAGTTCTGGCCATGCTCGGTCGTGATTGAAAACCCAGTGATTGAGATACGCTCGGTATCGCTCCGGTTACTGATAGACACGCGTTCATCCGACGCCTCGCCACCCGACTGCACCCAATCGAAAAATATCTTGCCTTTGTAGGGCGACGTGGTTGAGACCGCGTTGCCTGGCGATCTAGTAACTCCGATCCCGACGCCCGTCGGGGCAGACGGTGTCGGTTTTCTACCACTGTCTGCCGCTTGTTGTGCCGCCTCTTGCGCCGCGATCATCTCGTTTGCCACGCGGCGTGATTCCGGACCAAAGTATCCGCCGATGGGCGCAATGCCATGCGCCTGCTGAAACTTCTTCACCGCCTGGATCGTCCCACTAAGATAGTTGCCGGTCGAGGGCAAAGAAAAATACCCCTGGCTCCGAAGAAAATCTTGCAGCAATACGACATCCGGATTGCGGTACATCCCAAAATGCAGATTGCGCGGCAAGACGGCGCCGGCAGCGACGGTAAGCGGCAGAAAGAAAAACAGAGCGGCAAAAATAATTTTTAGAGATTTGCTTTTTTGAATTTGCATTTAGATTTTACCTCTTTCTTTTTCTATTCTTCTGCGCTCTGATCTGGGCAATCTCGCAAAAGTATTCTCTTTCACAAAATCAAATTCCTGACAGGAAGGCATGCGAAAAGTTAAAGCAGTTTTCCCTTGAAAATTGCTTACACAGAAATCTCCTTGACTGATAATGTCCATACCAATAAGTATGTCTGTTTCATGCAAAGGGGCCTCAGTGACCCTAAGCATTACAAACATCACTTGGTTTGGCAGATAAAAATTTACTATGTATTGTTTTTGATGAGTTTCGCCGTTGGCGGTATGGACAACAGTCATCCCCACCGGCTTTAACGTAAGCTCTTGAACAATTTTTTGTGTAATAACAGAGTGAGTCGCTCCCGTATCCCAAATTGCCTTATATTTTTTTATTTCTACCTTGATGGTAATATTTTCGACATTCGGCGGAGGAGTAAAGGGCTGTGACACCCCAACTTCCGCACTTAAAATCTGCGCTACTCCGCCCCATTTTGTTGTCAACGCATTGTTCGGTATCATACTTTCCTTAAATCAAAACTCTGGAGTGAAAACTCTGCGTGTAGACTTCACTTCCAGGCTTGCATTCTTGAATGAGAAAGGTGCCTAGCTCCTGATTTTTTTGTGCTTCGGTGAATGCCTCCGTTTCCGTACTGTAAACACCTATTACTTTTTGATCTTTAATCACAATGAACTTACCACCATATTCCTTTACCAATTCATTCTGGTGGTCTAAGAAGTATTGAAATTCCTTTTCCAGGTTATTGTTCGCCATAGTCCAATTATATACCATTTTCATAAAAAAGCAACCTACAAATTTTTTAACCACTAGGGTTATATCGACTCTTTTTGATCAGGATTAGCAATTAGATCATCAGTTAATTTACCAATAATCTCATCGGTTATACCCCCTTCTTTGCCCCAGTCGCGAGAAATTCTGGTTAGAATTCTGTCTAGCTCGGCCAAGTTATCATGTATCAGATGGAGTTCGGCAATCATCTGCTGTCTTCCATCATAAGTTGGGAGATATCCTGCGCGCTGCCAAAAATAATTATGCGCTAGCTAATTTCTGACAAATATTCCTTCTTCGATAAAGTTTCTTGACTCAATTTCGATTTGAGCTTCTTCTTGTATGTGTCTATAAATCGCCCCGAATGTTTTTTTCAGCAGTTTTTTGATAAGCTGATTGTATTCCTCACGCCTCATTTTTGAAGCATTGGCATTATATTTAGTAGCACCCAATATAGCTAACTGCTTTTCTACGCACTGTGCCTCATACATAGCAGCGCCATATATAGCAAATACTTCTTTCGCATGACCAGATTCCGAATTCATAATTTTGTTACTTTCCCGTAAGTCCTAAATTTGTTCTTTTTTGTCCTCGGGCAGATTCGAACTGCCATTATGGGCTTCGGAGGGCTGCGTTCTATCCGTTGTCCGCCAGAGGCGGATCCGCCTTTGGCGGAAACTACTAACATGT
>CAYJOT010000027.1:0-9805 GCA_964371935.1 uncultured Candidatus Saccharibacteria bacterium
CGTGACCGCATTCTGCACGGCATTTTGGTGTTTGCGCTTCTGTTTATTGTGTTCACCGTGTTTCTCGGGTCAATCTCGCTGGGAGAAGATCTTATGGTGATCCGCTCAATCGGGCTTGCCGGTATATACCTGTTTGGTATGATCATCACTATATTTCTTGCATCATCTCTTATTTCGCTTGAAATCGAACGGCGCACCCTGTATCTGATTCTTTCCAAACCGGTGTCAACGCTTGAATTGATCGTGGGGAAATTTGCTGGCCTGTTTGCGGCAATTGTGCTGATTACGCTTTCTATGGCAGCAGTTTATCTTGGCGTGGTGTGGTATAAGGGCGGCGGTTTTGATTTTGGCGCTTTGGAAGCAGTTTTGCTGCAGCTTTTCGAAGCAGGGCTTTTTGTCGCGGTCACCATGCTTTTTTCAACTTTTGCCACCCCGTTTGCCGCCGCGATTTACGGCATCTTGGTGCTCTATATCGGGCATTCTCTCTCGATCCTTGTGCAATATGCGCAGTATCGCGGGACCGCGCTACGGGCAGCGGTCGATATTATCTATTATATAGTGCCCAATCTTGAAAAGTTTAATGTCCGCAACGCGATCGTGCACAATATATTTCCCACTGCGGGCATGATCGTACTTACCGGGCTGTATGCGGCGCTGTACTCAATCGTGCTGCTCTATCTTGCCAAGCATCTGCTCGCGAAAAAAGATTTGTAAATTTATTATGTTTTTTTGTCGTCTTTTTTTTAGGCATCGTATTGTCTGGAATGTCAGTGTTGGCACTGCTCTGTGCGTCGGGATCATTGCTGCGCAGTATTCGTTTGATACGTTAAAAAGCCAACAGCCAAAACCGCCGCTACGCTTAATTCCCGCACCAGTGATGCGCGCAACTGACATTGGGCTGCATTCTGCAACGGCCGCGTTTTTCTGGGTCGGCGTGATCCAGCGCTTTGTTACGCTTGCGGGTGATCGGCTCAACGGTCTTGCCGCGCATATTCGGGTCATCAACGATCTTGATCCGAAGTTTAGCTACCCGTATGCATTTGCCGCACTTGTCCTTCCGGCAAGCGACCGCGCGGACGAGGCGATTCCAATTGCCAAGGCGGGTCTTGAACGGGCTGACCCGGACTGGCAGATTCCCTATTACCTTGCCGTAAATTATCATATCTATCTGAAAGATCGGAAAAATGCTGCCATCTACATGAATGTTGCGGCCGCGACTCCCGGCGCTCCGGCAAACGTAAAATATGTTGCCGCAACCTATGGCAACCGCCAGGATTTACGGCAGCAGACCCGCGCTATCTGGGCCGCTATCTACGAGAATTCAAAAGATGAGATCGCGCAGCAGCAGGCCGAAGCACACATCAAACATATTGATACACTCGATTTTCTTGAAAAAGCCGCCAGTGTCTTCAAGCAGCGTCTTGGCCGTTATCCCAAAACGCTTGACGAGCTTGTCACGCAAAAAATTCTCAAAGCAATCCCGCCCAATCCCCTCGGACTCCCCTACGACACCAAAGGAGACGGCAAAGTGTTTAGCAAGTTCGAGATGCAATAGTTACTAAAACGATTGACGATCGTCTTGTGTTTTAGTAACTGGTCAGCGATGGTCGTACAAATCGCTTCGGCACGAGTTGCCGATGCGGACGCGGAACTCTTCGCGTGGCATAGTATGATTGTGGAACAACGCATAACCCATGTCGAATCTCGGATCAATGATAACGGATTTTCCCGCTGGGATCGATTCGTACTGCCCGCCATAGTTTCCCTTGAGCGCTTTCTCGTGCGGGCTTAAACGGATCGTGAGCGGCGCGTTGTCCTGATTGACGATCCTGATAACGCATCCCGTGCCTTTGGCGTTTTGCTCAAGTGTGGTCGTGAGTGGAGTAAATGTATGGTCGCGGTAATTGATTGTTGGAAGCACCAGATTCTCTTGCGGCATAGCTTGCGTCTGCGTACTTGGGATAGTTACGGATTGTCTTTGCGGCGCAGGTCTCGAATCAGTCGGAAGTTGCGGATTGTGTTTACCTTCACGCACCAGAACAAAAAAACGGGACGCGAGAAGGATAAGAATACCAACGCATACGAATAGACCGCTTGCAAATATAATTTTTTCATTGAAAAACTTTCTCATATTCGTAGCATAACATATTTTTCAAAATCAAAAACCGTCCCGATATGTTGGGACGGTTTTTGATGCGGTATGCATTGCGGGGGCCGGAATTGCACCGGCGTCTCAAGGTTATGAGCCTCGCGAGGTACTTCTCCTCTACCCCGCCGAGAAAATCTTATTTGGTAGATTCTCTGGGCGAGAGATGAGCATACCATCACTGACTATCTTTACTTATACCTCTTGTCCATAGAAATAGCAATGTTATGTTACCCAAACTGCAGATTATCCGGAGCATCTCCGGGGAGCGGCGTATCCGGGGAGAGTTCGGTTGTGAAGCCGAGGTCGCGGAAGGCCTGGCGGTAGCTGTTGACGGCACTCACTATGGTTTCGCGGGTGTGCTGATCCGTGGGATTGTGCGCAATCGCATTGCGGAGGCGATGGCTGGACCATACGCGGTCAAGCGAAGGAAGTTGATTTGAGTCCACGATTTTGAGCCGATCCGCCATGGTAGCGCCCTCGTATCCTGCTTCCCGGAGCGTGTCATCGAGAAGCGCATCGGCGCGCAGAACGGCCATGTTCCAGTCGGAAGGATTCTGGCTCTGGATAAGCAATTCAATGCTTCTCCATCCTATTTGTATTTCTGCGGCGGGGTTAACTGGCGCTGCCGTAGCAATCTGCTGTGGTCGGGCGCTGATGAGCTCACTGTAGCGACGCAACGTGAATGCGATAAACCCGACGAGCAGTACATCAAGCAGGATGAAGAGGATCATAAGCAGCAATGGAAATGCCCCAAGGTGCCACGATTGCAGCCATCCTAAAAACGCATTATACCATTCAGGGAAAACGCGTAAGAGCGAAGTCAGTAACGCAAGAAAAATCAAAAGTGCCATAATGGCGATCATGATATCTACGAAATGGTGTTCAATAGGTGTGTCATTCATATGATTATGCACGCAAGGTCTCGATAATTTTTCCTATACTGAACAATTGTTTTTCATGAAAACGCGGAGCAATAAGCTGAAGTCCCACTGGCAGCCTGGTGTTGCCGCGTACGACCAATCCGGCGGGAATCGAAATACTTGGAAGACCTGCAAGATTGACCGCAACCGTATAGATGTCGGCCAAATACATTTTGAGCGGATCGTCGGTTTTCTCCCCGCACATAAATGCCGGAGTAGGTGTGGTGGGCCCGATCAGCATATCCACTTTTGCAAACGCATCGGAAAAATCTTTGCTAATGAGTCGGCGCACCTGCTGCGCTTTGGTGTAGTATGCGTCATAGTAGCCGGCGGAAAGCGTATAGGTGCCAAGCATAATGCGCCGTTTGATCTCGGGACCGAATCCGGCTGCGCGGGATTGCGCATAGACATCAAAAAGCGTCATGCTCTCGGATGTATGATGCCCGTAGCGAATGCCGTCGAGGCGCGCAAGATTGGCAGACACCTCCGAGGGCACGATAATGTAGTATGCGGGAAGTGCGTATGAAGAATGCGGCAAACTTATTTCATGCAGCTCGGCACCTGCGCGTTCACATTCGGTGATTGATTTCTGGATAGCTTGCCCTACATTAGGATCAAGACCGCCGGCAAAGTATTCTTTTGGCACACCGATCCGGATTTTTTCTAAAGGGCGATCCGGGTTATCCATTAATCCGATGGGTGCGTCAGAAAAGCTATCTTTTGAAGCAACGGTTGCGTCAAAACTGTCCTGTCCCCTGATCGCGTGAAAAAGAATTTCGGCGTCGGCAGCTGTTTTAGTCATGGGCCCGATCTGGTCAAGCGAAGATGCCATAGCAATAAGGCCATGGCGGCTGACCGCGCCGTATGTTGGTTTCATTCCCACAATGCCGCAAAACGATGCGGGCTGCCTGATTGAGCCGCCGGTATCGGAACCGAGGGCGCCAAGGCACATGTCCGCGGCAACTGCTGCGGCAGAGCCGCCGGATGATCCACCGGGAACGCGCGTAAGGTCATGCGGATTTTTCGTGGGGCCGAAAAATGAGCTTTCCGTTGACGAGCCCATCGCAGAATCATCCATGTTGGTCTTGCCGAGCAGAACCGCGTTTTGACTTTTTAATTTTCTGATCACGGTGGCGTCGTACGATGCGATGTAGTTTTCGAGCATGCGCGAGGCAGCGGTGCAGTGCTCACCCTCGACCAATATATTATCTTTGACGGCCAAGGGAATCCCGGTCAATGGCGATGCTGCGTCCGGACTATCTTTGAGTATCCTGTCCGCCTCCTTGGCCGCATTGATTGCCTGGTCGGATATCTTTAAAAAAGCATGAATATCCCCGTCCCGCTCGCGGATCGCGGCCATGCACGCATTGGTCAGCTCCTCGCTGGAAAAATCTCCAGCGCGAAGCTCCTTAGCTGCTTCAATAATGGTAAGTTTGTTGAGTTGCATGGTGAAATCTATAACCCCTCCCGGCCTCCCCTTATAGTAAGGAGAGGAGTTTCGCCCTCTTACTTTAAGAGGGGGAAAGGGGAGTTATGAATTCTATTCAAACACGGATTTAACGCTGATCCACCGGTCTTTTTTTTCAGGCACGGCTTGAATGAGTGCAGCCGAGCGATGCTCAATGCTTGTGTCAATCTGCTCGTCCCGCCGCACCACCTGCTCCAGATGCGTACCTCCGGTCATGGGCTCAATCCCGGTCGTGTCCACTTCGTTGAGCTGTTCGACAAATTGCAGAATCGCCGAAAGCTCATGCTCAAACCGCTCCTCCTCTTCCAAGGTAAGCTCAATCCGAGCCAGATGCGCGATATGTTGTACATCTTCTCTGGTGATCATAAAAGTTTTAAAAATTTTTCTTCATCCAGAATTTTCACTCCCAATTTTTGCGCTTTCTTCAATTTCGACCCTGGATTCTCTCCGGCTACCACAAAACTTGTTTTTTTGCTGACGGATTCGGATATTTCGCCGCCCAGTTCGCGGATGCGGGCTTTTGCCTGATCGCGTAAAAGGTGCGGAAGGGTGCCGGTAAGGACAAAGGTGAGTCCGGTCAGGGGCAGCGCGGCGCCTGTGCGGGATTCTTTTTTGTATGGCCGGGGGTGAACGCTGATCTTGGCAAGTTTTTTAAGCAGATCGCGGTTTTGGGCGTTGCGAAACCATGTGGCGATGCTTTTCCCGACAACCGGGCCGATATTCGGGATTTGCTCAAGCTCCTCCTGCCGGGCTGATCGCAATGCTTCTAATGTACCAAAATGGGCCGCTAAATCAATGGCTGTTTCTTCTCCGACGTGCAAGATGCCAAGTGAATAGATAAAACGGGCAAGATCAATCTGTTTTTTGTGCCGGATTGCGGCAATGAGATTACTGCTTGATTTTTCGGCAAACCGTTCAAGCGGTTGGATGTCGCCTTGGGTGAGCGTAAAAAAATCCGCGGCATCCTGGATCAATCCCTGGTCAAGCAGCCGGTCAATTATTTTCGGACCAAGGCCGGGAATATCAAACGCGCTTTTTGAAACAAAGTGATACAGGCGTTCGCGCTGCACCAATTCGCATTTCTCTGGATGCTCAATACGGTGTGCAACTTCGCCTGGCATGCGCACCACCTTCTGGCCGCAGAATTTTTTCGGCATCTCAAATTTTTTGGCATTCCGCGGACGCAATTTTGGAAGCACGTGCACAATATCCGGAATTACGTCTCCGGCACGCCTGATCACCACCGTGTCCCCTTCTCGTACATCAAGACGCCCGATCTCGTCAAGGTTATGGAGTGTTGCGCGCGATATGGTCACGCCGGCAACGGAAACTGGCCTCAATACGGCAATGGGCGTGAGTACGCCAGTGCGGCCTATCTGCACCGCAATATGCTCGACAATCGTGGTGGCTTCCTCTGCCGGAAACTTGATGGCTACGGCTCCGCGCGGCGTTTTTCCGACCACGCCAAGTTCACGAAAAATCTTTTTGGAATTGACCTGCACCACGATGCCATCAATGAGGAACGGCAGCCGGTCGCGTTCATCCAGCACGCGTTTCCAGAATCTCATAACCTCGACGGTATTCTTGCAGCGCTCCGCGATTGCCACGGTTTTAAACCCGAGCAGGCGCGCGATGAGATGCTCTTTCTCGTGCGTTGTCTGTCCCAGATCGGTGACGAGCTGCCAACAGAGAAAATTGAGCTTGCGCGACGCGCTTACCGACGGATCAAGCTGGCGCATTGATCCTGCGGCAATATTGCGTGGGTTCGCAAAGAGCGGCAGTCCCCTTTTTTGCTGCTCGCGGTTGATCTCGTCAAAAACGTTTTTGGTCATGTACACCTCACCGCGAACCTCAACGCGGGCGGGCATTGTGGCAGGGAATTCCAGACTAAGTCTGGAATGCTTTCCAGACTTAGTCTGGAATTCGGAATAATCACGAAGCTGCAACGGTATTGATTCAATAGTCTTGAGATTTTCCGTTATGTTCTCGCCGACCATGCCGTCTCCACGCGTGGAGCCGGTTGTAAAAATGCCGTCTTCGTACACGAGCGAGACCGCAAACCCGTCAACTTTGAGTTCGGCAAAGTAGTCAAGATGAACACCCGCAGGCAGAAGCTTTTTGATGCGCGTCTCCCATTCAATCAGCTCAATTTCCGAAAACGCGTCAGCGAGGGAAAGCATGGGCGCCTCATGCCGCACTTTAGAAAATCCAGGAAGGGGTTTGCCGGCAACGCGCTGGGTCGGCGAATCCGGCGTAATCAGATGTGGATACTGTTCCTCAAGGTGTGCCAGTTCATGCTTGAGCGAGTCAAGCGCGGCATCCGAAATCTCCTGACGATTGAGCACATGATAGAGATACCGGTGGTGGTTGATCTCCTTGCGCAGTTCTTTGATTCGTTGTTCCGGAGTCTGCATAGGGAAACTATAAAACGTAAAACATAGAACGTAAAACAATGCTCTAGTTTCTTGTATCGTTATTTCAGTACGTAGTCAGAAACGCACGCGCAACGGTGCGCTCGGTAACGGTCCCGCAAGGCGTGCTTAATCCTTTGGTGCTGATTTGAGTCGAGATAGTTGGTATAGTGGTCTTGATGACGGTGATGGTACTCATACATCCTCCGGATGCAGTTGTTACTTGCGCAATCTCCGTAGTGCATGACGGGGCCGCACACGGGAAATCATTTTCCTGGCGATCTCGATATAATGTTCGTTCGTTACCCTGGTCTGCTGCGTATAATGCAATGTTGGAACTTTCAAACGTCTCTGAAATACTCACTTGTCCGATGATCACGCCGAATACTCCGATACTGATCGAGAAGATCGCAGTGAGTATGATCACGACGAACAAAAGTATTACTCCTTCTTTTTGGTTTCGTATTCTACGCATAGTAGTGTTACGTTTTATTATTTATGGCATGTCCCGTACGCGTTGTACAATGGTTGTCTGCAAGTCAAGATTGGGTCTGACGCGCATGACTATAGTTGCCATGGCCTGCCCGTCGCTCGGGTTTATGTTTGCCGCGTTTTGTCCTTGCAGAATAAATGCAAGGCGCTCGATAAAGACCTGATCACCGGTGAATCCGTTGAATCTGCTGTTTGCGCCACCTGCGCACTGATCGGTAGCGGTAACAGCGCTGACTGCGCGATAGATCCTGCCTGAACCGCCAGGATCAAGATAATATACCCGTCTTCCCGAGGTGCTTAAGAAATGAATTTCCGACCCGTTGTTGGTGCAGATGGTGCTTGCCGGAGTGTTGGCCTCGTATTCGATGCCGGTGCGCATTTCTTTGGTGATAAGTTCAAGTGAGAAGCGGGCGTTGTCCTGGATTGCCTGAATGCGGGTAATGGTCTTCTGGATGCGCATAACCATAAGCATGATCTCAACAGTTGCAAGCGTCATAAGAGCAAAAATACTCACCGCGACAATGATCTCAATTAACGTGAACCCTTGAGAAGATTCGCAGCTTTTTTTGTCATTTGTCATTTGAAATTTGTCATTCATATCTATCTCCAGTTATACAGCCGTTCCTGAAACTGGACGCTTCGGCTGCGTCCCTGTTCCGTCCAAAAGACCTTTGAGATGACTTCCATCTGATCGTTCGCGTTGCTTACGTCGGCATCAGCAGCTCCGTTGCACGGAGGGGATGAGGACGGGACGCAAATAGTGATGCATCGGCGAAATGATGTAGGCGCGCCCGGGCCGTATGTGTACATGCCGTTCGCGTTTAGGTTGAGCAACCTGGCGCTGCATGCGCTTATGGTGGTTGCGGTTGGCGTGGGTGTAGGAAACGAGGCGGCAGCGCAGGCAAGGGTAGTTGCTTGGGTTGCATCTACGGTAAAATAGTTATTGCTTCCCGCTCCAAGTTTTGGTCCTCCGGCTGGGTTATCGTTCCAAAAAACAGGCGGTGGGTTTGACAAGATGTCGCAGATCACGTTGTTTTCCCGGATCGCGCGGACGAGTTCTATGCCCTCTTGCCCAAGGTTGGTCGCAATGAGCTTATTCTGCGACGACTGAACCCGGCTAAAACTGAATGCGACGAGCGCTACCGGTCCGATGATGGCCGCGGTCATCACGGCAAAGGCGATGATCGTCTCAATCATCGTGAATCCGGCTGCACGGGTAATTTCCCTTTTTATATTATTTTGCATTGATTTCTCCGGTTACACGCACGGTAATGGTTTTTTTGGTTCCGTTGCCGCTGATAAGTTCGATATCAACGCGGTTTCCGGGAAACGGCGTACCGTCTTCTTTGGCGAGAAGAACCTCTGCTTCAGGAACCTTAAACAATACGTGCATGGTGGTGTATGCATTGTTCTGGTCGTCAAGCAGTCGGTTGATCTTTATGTTGCTCGGCAGCGCATACTCGCCAATTTTTTCGTTCCAGACCGCATCGTATTTATTGTTTTGAACGCAACTCGCGCAATCATTGCGGTCTATGAAGCGAAGCACCTGCGGGGTCGCGCCGACAACGGTACTTATCCTAACGCCGACTGCCGGCGATGGCGGCAAACCGGAATTGGGCGCATAGATTACCGCAATGGCTGCATACTGTACCCTTCTGATCTCCCCGACTAATTCTTGTATGGCGCGGTTGAGCGTAACGCCTTGTCCGAGGCCTGAAAAACTGACAAAAATTTGCGCGCTGACCAGCATGATAATCCCAAGGGATACGACTAATTCTATGGCCGTAAATCCAGATCTATTTTTACCCCGCGCATTCATCATACAAAAAGTATATCACATTTGGAAGAACTAAAAAACCCTCCTCGGACTCAAGTCGGAGGAGAGGTTTTTGCCGTTTTCAGTCCAATAGTTAATCGCGTCAGACGCGGTCAGCTTAAGGAATTACGTCGTAGCAACCTTGTTCGGCTGCTGCGGTGCCTGCACAGTCAAAGGCGGTAGCCGAAACAATGGTTGTCTCGTCAAGGGAGATTTTACAGCCAGTTTGGGTGGTGGTGAGCGCACATCCTCCCGCGCGCGAGGACATGGCGACAATTGTCTGATCCTCAACCGTGGCACCTGTGTGGAAGAGCTGGCAAAGGGCTGCTGCCGCATTGCACACGTTATTGACCGCTCCAT
Source organism: uncultured Candidatus Saccharibacteria bacterium (assembly GCA_964371935.1). Classification (GTDB taxonomy): domain Bacteria; phylum Patescibacteriota; class Minisyncoccia; order Sungbacterales; family HO2-52-23; genus JACQRW01. The sequence goes on from CAYJOT010000027.1 coordinate 9,617, forward strand.
CATCTGCCCGGTTAGTGGTTCCGGCATAGTAGGTATATGCGGTTGTCGTGATTGGGTCGGTTGGCCATGAGGCAATGAACGTAGGTACGAGCAGTGCCGTACCCTCGATCGGATGGGTACTCGGATACCTCTTATTGGAATCATAATACAACTCAAGCGCCAATTTCGCCTGGTTCATGTCCGCAACCC
>CAYJOT010000028.1:0-9414 GCA_964371935.1 uncultured Candidatus Saccharibacteria bacterium
TATGTCTCAATCAAAACAAAAATCAATTGTTACTGGGGGTGCGGGATTTATAGGTTCGCATATCGTGGATGCGCTGGTGGAGCGCGGGGATGAAGTGCACATGATTGACAATCTGTCCGGAGGCAAGCGGGAGAGGCTCAACCCCAAAGCCGTCTTTCACGAAAAAGACATCCGGGATTTTGATGCCATTGCGCCCATATTCACCGATGCTCATTTCGTATTTCATCTTGCCGCATTGCCGCGTGTTCAGCCCTCGATTGAAGATCCGCGCACTACGCATGACGTAAATGTAACAGGCACCCTCAATGTGTTGGTAGCGGCGCGCGATGCAAAAGTAAAACGCGTGGTCTACTCGGCTTCGTCCTCCGCATACGGCGATCAAGCCGTAATGCCGATACACGAAAATATGGCAGCGAACCCTTTAAGCCCGTACGGTCTGCAAAAATATATTGGTGAGTTGCAGTGCAGGCTTTTCTCCCAAATCTATGGCATTGAGACCATCTCGCTCCGCTATTTTAATGTCTATGGTCCGCGAGCATCTGCCGATGGCGCCTATGCTCTCGTAATCAGCAAATTTTTGGATCAGCGAGCTCACGGACAACCCATGACTATAGTGCCCGACGGCAAGCAATCGCGGGACTTCACGCATGTGCGCGATGTAGTACGCGCGAACCTGCTTGCCGCTGAATCGCCTAAAGTCGGCAAAGGGGAAGTAATCAACATCGGCGGTGGTCATGATTACAGTGTGCTTGAAATTGCCGATCTCATTGGCGGCTCGACAATAATTGTAGAACCTCGCCTTGAGCCCAGGCGTACGTTTGCCGATATCAGAAAAGCAAAAGAACTCCTTGGCTGGGAACCGACCGTGGATTTCAAAGAGGGGATTGAGGAGTTGAAAAAGATGTACAGCATATAAACTATATAGTTGTCAACACTTGACAACTATTATGCTCCCAATGTATACTTCCCGTAAAGGAGTAGCTTTTTTATATCCAAATATCACATAAGACGGAGGTTCACGAATGGGAACAATACATCTTGCATTGTCCGGTAATGCCTTTCATTCAGACGTTCCACAGAAAAGATGGCATGAGATAGACTCCGAAAGGTTGGGGTTAGAAATCATCGGCGAAAGCGGCCTGCCAGTTTCTGTTAGCTTTCAGGGAATCGACTTTGAACTATTCCCCTGGCTTAAAGAAACTCTTTTGCGATATCCTTCTATTGAATGTGTCCACGCGTCATATGGTCACGGTCTCATCCCATTCATGCATCCTGTGCAGCAAGAATGGGAGATCAAACGCGGGCCGGGTACGCACCGAGTGACATTTTTCCCGGAATTCTATACACCTGAGGAACACTTTATTCCTGATATGTTCTTTGTATTAGGGCCGCGTACCGTCGCTTACACTCTATATGAGGGTCCCGGGGTCAAACGGTCCCCTGTATCGGTTACTGGCAATGATCCGGAGAACTTTCCCGCTATTAGATACGGCGACAAAACGGGATTAGTTATGAAGGACTTTAACGTTCTGCTTGGCAGATTCTTTGCCTTTCAGCAGGATCCTTATTCATTGAATCAATCACCCTCTTCGCTTTCTCAACTGCTTGAAGAGGTGGAACGAATCATGAAAAATATACCAGCCACAGTGATTATCCCTCTTGATATCGAAGCTCCTTATATTGGTTCTCTTGAGGGGGCTAAAGTCTGGGAAATTTTCGTTAGTGCGCTGAAGCAATCAGGGCTCGATACGTGTTTTGTGTCGCTTGAAAGCGTTATCCACGATGTGGCTGGCGCCAAGGCGATCACTATGGATCGTCCTCATCGTGAACTGACATCCAAATGGTTCGGTTACGAAGCGCAGTTCGCCTACTACTCGTTTATCCGCGAATTTGAACCAAAAAACGAACGAGATCACTTTGTTCTTTCTCTCGCCGGCACCTCCGATGTGCTGTCGTCACTCTATCGGAAGGTGACTGCGCTCAAAAGGAGTAAAGAATTGCTCCTTTCAGCTATTGACTTCACTGGCCGGAGAAGGGAGCTGCGAATCGGTACGGAGAATGAACATGTCTTTGAGCTATGCCGATCAGCATGGTTAGCATTGAACAAAGGGCTTCGCTTGACGACTGCCATCAAGAGGCACTGCGATAGACGATCCCTTCTTGTGAAGCGGACTCTCCTTTGGGCAGAAAAATACAATCTCTAAACATGCATTGGGTGGACAATATTGTCCACCCATCACTCTTAGTAAGTATGCGGCAACTGGTTTTTTTCTCGGATATCTGTTATTATTCAAAAGGAAAGTTTGGGCACTCTAATCAGATTACTATGAGAATTAACTCTTCACTCTATGACTCATTTGCATCTTGCGGTTGCTTTACAACTTTCAAAAACCAGAAGACTGACTTCATCAAAGAGTACAGATATTGGTTTTTAACGTTGAATCAAAAACAGGAATTCTTGGGACGATCGCTTCTTATACTTAAAGAGCACAAAATTGACGAGAGCGAGCTGACTGAGAAACAGATGCTTGAAAAATATCACATCTATTGTGCATGGAAAAAAGCAATCGACCACGCATTCATGCCCGACAAGATAAATCAAGCACTTTCCGGCAATGAAGAAACACTTCACCATGGGCATTTACATTGGCATTTCATCCCCCGATATCGTCGCCTCATCTCTTTTGCAGGTCAACACTTTTTTAACGACACACTGGAAACACAATCACTGCCTATACGTTCGATCAAGACAAAAATTGTATGTCTGCCACATACAAGAGCACTGATCAAAAAAGAATTATTGCGATATCTATAAAGCCAAATTACGAAAGGCCGTTGATGAGAATCGGCGGCCTTTTAACTATACTTGCTCGCAGTAGCGATTCCAATACGGAAGCCAGAGCGCACATGATACACGATAGTAAAGCTCGTCATGCAGTACTCCATCTACCAGACGGGCTTCAGGACATACATCGAAAAGTTTATAGCCGCTGCTCTCAAGAAGCCGCTGACTGCTTACGTTTGGACGGATTGTCCGACTATAAATCCAATTCAATTTAAGATCGTCGAACGCAATCTTGAGCTGCATAAGCTTGGCTTCGCGCGCAATACCTCTTCTCCAGTATCGCTTGTTCCCAATCACAGAACCACTGTTGGCAGTTCGTTCCTTGGGGTCAATATTATGCAGATCCACGACGCCAACAAAGGTAAACCGTTCAATACTATCCTTGGGCTTGCTCACGAGTATCGCTAGGACTTGGTCACCCACTCTTTTTCCTTGCCGAAGCCATTCACGTTGTTTTTCCACAGTAAACGGTGGCCGCGAATGAATAAATCGGTTCACCTCGGGATCATTCATATAATTTGTATGCATGGGCAGATACTCCTCGATCATTTCACCAAGAGCACAACGGCGTCCTTCCATAACGATTTTATGCATGACTAGCCTCCTTTTCTAGAACGCTAATGATAAAAAGAACTAAGAACCCAGCCATCTATCCAAAAACCGCCCATTTTTTCAGCAACATGGGCGGTAAGGCGTTCTACTCTGTCGAGCGCGGCTCCTTTCATACATTCAATAACCAAAACAGCAAACTCTTTATCAGGGAACGGAACAATACCGTACTTTCTACAAAATTCTTTATTGGAAAAAAATGAGTGTGTACGCACTGGACGCAGAATTTCTGCACCCAAAAACTTTGCATAGTATTCGACAATATTTGCGACTCCGGCAAAATAAGCATACTCAAAACCAGGGTCCTCACGATCTGCCAGATCTCGCAGATTATCAATCTGATCCCACATGTAATATTTACTCATTTCCACCCATTCTGCATCACGAAATTGCGGTAATGGCATACTCATAAGTTGTCTTGCTTCCTCCTGTAATTTCTTCACCTCTCCCGTTGAATCAAATTGAATAATACCAGTTGCGATTTTCCTCAAACAATGTCTTTTACCCTGCACCTTATCTTTTTCAATAAGTTCTTTAATAAACTTGATGGTGTGAGCATTATACTCTACGAGAAAATCGCCATACTTTTTGTCCCCGCGCCGCCGCCAAGGCGTCCCTTCTTTTAAAATAATATAAACATCTATGTCGGAATATCTGGTTTGTAATCCCGAAGCAAAACTTCCAACAAGCATAGCCCCTAAGTACTCATTTCTTGTTTTCCATTCTTCCAAAAAAATGCTCAAGGCATCTTTGTAAGAGTCATCAAATGGATTCATATGAGATCAGTATATCCTATCGCCTCTATTGTTGTCAAGTATAATCGTCATTATGAGCCATAATGTAGCGGAAATGTCAACACAAAATGACGATTTAAGCAGGAAGTAGACGGTTGAGTTGGTGTACAAAAATTTGACAAATTTTTCTGCTTCTGGTATACTGACCCCATGTTAGCAATAGCACGGAAATTACTGCTGATGGATGTGCCGCGCTTGATGCGTGGCAATGGTCTGTTTCCGTTTAGTTTGTGGCAGACCCAGGATTGGTCTGGCGGTGGCGGAGGAATGTTGATGTGCCACGAGATGTCGTTGATGAGTCAAAATTATTCAACTGTTTAAAATAAAACCCCTTTTGGGGTTTTATTTTTTTGCTACCCGTGAAAAATATATATGGAAAACGCCATTACAATAACATACGGCATAGGAAAAGGGGCTACGACGCTTGCGGCGTTTGATGCAGCACTCTTTGATGCGGGAATCGCCAACCATAACTTATTGCATCTTTCTTCAATTATTCCCGCGGGCTTCATTCCTGTTATTGAAAAAACAGATTTGAACTATACTGATGATTTTGGCAACAAAATGTATGTCGTGATAGCGGAGAGGCGGGAGACGCGCAAAGAGCATGAGGCATGGGCTGGACTCGGGTGGGTCGTTGCACAAACAAATCCGCCGAAAGGCCTTTTTGTAGAACATTGCGGCGAGAGCGAAGACCAAGTAATCACGATGATTAAGAAAAGTTTGACTAGCATGGTGGTATACCGGAAAGAAACATATGGTCCGATACAACACAAGATCGTCGGTATTACCTGCAAAGACGATCCGGTATGCGCCCTGGTGGCGGCGGTGTATGCGAGAGAGGGGTGGAGGCAACCTTGAAAGGCCGAGAAAAGTGTCGAAATTATCGGCATTTTTCGCGTTCTTTCAGAATCATTCCTTTTTGGACAAAAACCTTCAGGCAGTAAAACGCTGAAGGTATAGATTCCTGCCTATCTTTTCTTTCTTCGCAGAAAGAGTATTGATGCAATAAGACTGTTGAAGACAACTAGGTAGATAGGATACACGGCGAGGCTGAGGGTCCAGCGTTCTACTCCAAAGAGATTGATCACGCTGGCGAGAGAATCAAGCGTCCACGCGGCTCGATTTTCTCCTCGCGGGTGAAGGTACGACTTGCGTATCGTAGGAAGCAGCCCGAAAAGATCAGTCGCAATGTTCGTAAGGAGCGCCAAGAACGGATCGGCAAAGAGCCACCACAATACAATACTCACTCCCGCGCCGCCTAAACAGATTTTGTCCAACAGAGTCCATCCGCCCTCACCATGACGAAGAGACAAAATGGCAACTATGAGTGATCCCAGGACGTAGCTTGCGGGTATCCAGATCGTGTCTCGCGCCCCGAGGGTGTAGTAGCTCGCAAGTATGATAATTCCCTCAACGGTCAGGATCCACCATGTCGCCCGATTTGGTTTCGTGTTTCCCCAGAGGATCGTGAAGATATAGAGAAAGAAGGCAACGATAGCGAGAATCCCGGCCACAAATCCAGATAGAGCGGGAATGTCAAACAGCATCATAATGTTCTCCTTTTTGTTAACTCATCAAAAACCCAATAACTAAGTCAGTATACTCAATTTACAACATTTATGCAACACCCAAAAACGGCAGTACGATACCGAATCAAAAATGTTCCCGATAAATTCGCTATCCCAAAGCATTCGTTAACTTTAAGTAACCTTCTTTTGATAGATGAATGTTTGCTGGATGTGAGGAGAGTAAAAATTTTTAAAGCGGCAATAGAGCGCATCGTTAAGCCGGGCGATGTTGTTCTTGACGCTGGTACCGGTACCGGCATTATGGCACTGTGTGCTGCAAGAGCGGGAGCAAAAAAGGTATTCGCTGTTGAATTAGATCCTGATGTCGCAAAAGTTGCAAGGCATAATGTACACGCGAACCATTATGATGGTGTCATTGAGATCATCAATCAAGATGTGACAACCTTTAATGTAGAGAATAGAGTTCCGATTGATGTCCTTATCATGGAGATGCTTGATACGGGTTTAATTGCAGAACATCAGGCAACGACTATGACCGCTTTAAGGCGGAACGGCGTGATTGATGATCATACGCGACTTCTTCCGGCAAAGGTAAATTTATTGATGCGCGCAATTCACTATGATTTCGACTTTTATGGTTTTAATATGCCATCTATAATTCAAGCTAGGAATTATGGAGTCAAGAAAAGAATTAAAAGTGTGCTTTCTCATCTGCAGAGCTATGGGGTAATTGATTTTATGTCGCTGACCTCTCACAGACTTGAAGAAAAAATCAGCGTGAAAATGAACCGAACGGGTAGGATTAATGGAATTGAGTTAAGAATGGATATCTATTTGGCTGGCAAGAAATACTCTCACACGACTGATATGAATATGCCAATCATGGTCCCTATTCAAGAGAGGATGGTAAAACGAGGTGTTGTCGTAGATTTCAAAATCAGCTATAATATGGGGGAAGGTTTTAGTACGCTTAAAATAGTGTAATTCTATGAAGATTTCTTTCATACTCAAACATCCACTCGTGCGTTTTCTTGTCGTTGTCTATATCATTCTGCTTGTTTTTTGGCTGTGGATCAATATATCGGGGTCGCAAGAAGGATTTATCAACAATCTTTTTGGCGTTCTTTATCCGATTATTTCTTTGTCGGGGGGACTTTATGGTCTTTTCATTGTCTCAAAAAAGTGGGGAGGCATTAATAGTCGCGTTGGGAAAGGGATTCTTTTTTTGAGTTTGGGATTGCTCGCAGAAGTATTTGGACAGTGGGCATGGAGTTATTACACCATTATTCGGAGTATTGAGGTTCCTTATCCGTCAATCGCCGACATTGGTTATTTCGCCATAATCCCATTTTATAGTTATGCAATGTATAATTTTGCGATAGCGGCTGGGGTTAAGATTAATTTAAAGAGTGTTCTTGGAAAACTGCAGGCTGTTTTGATTCCTGCAATTATGATAACCATCGCTTATTTCTTGTTCTTAAAGAATGTTCAAATTGATACAGGGAATTTTCTCAAAACTTTTCTTGATTTCGGTTACCCTGGATTCGAAGCAATTGCTGTTTCAATTGGTATTCTTACATATAGTCTATCAAGAAACATATTGGGTGGGATAATGAGGCCAAGAATCTTATATCTAGTTGGTGCGCTCGTTGCACAATATATCACAGATTACACTTTTCTTTATCGGGCGGGTGTTGGTACTTACTACAATGCCGGTCCTGTTGATTTAATGTATGCAACTTCATTTCTGATAATGTCTTTGGGCATCATTTTATTTCATCTGCGTAGTGACGACATATTTAATTAGAGCGATTTGATGAATATTGGTAAATATCTACCATGGACATCCTCTCCCAAATTGCCTCGCGGATAATTAGGGAACAAGAACTCATCATTGGTCCGCTTGCGTGGAGCGAAGCGGGCAAGGTAAGGGATGTTCGTATTGTGGATCAAAAAACAGGAGAGGTAGCAATAGAGAGTGCGGGAGATCATAAGCTGGTCATAGATGCATTAGTAGCCCAGTACGAACGCCTGTTTGGTCGTGCATCGCGGGAGGTATGCAAAGAGGCCGCAGCCCCGCTCACGGCAGACCTGAAACCCGAAGAGGTGCCGGTGAGTTTGGGGTAGGGTTTAGAGGCATAGATTGGCAGTGTCCCTCACTTGAGAGGAGCTTGTTTTTTTGTTATTTTGATGGTCTAATAGATCTATGTTTAAGAACGAGCATACACACAAAATTGTTTTCATTCTGTCAATTATTGTCTTGTCTTTCTTGATAAGTCCATTTTGGTATTCTTTTTTGCGTTATCAGAAGATTTTACATAATGAATCGTGCGGCAAAACTACCACACCGTGTGTATACGAAATCGTACCTCCATCTTTGTGGGAACTGATTGCCGATAAGTCGTCTATAGAGATGCGACCGCCATGCAATCCGTATGCCACCACGACCAATTGCGTTCCCGCTCTTCCACCGCCCGTACCGGAAGCAACGACTACCCCGCAAATACAAACAGGGAAAATAGATGAGCATCTTACCATCAATAATACACTTCGTGATGTAAATTTTTGTGGCAAAATATATAAAGTAAAGCAAATCATCATTGATGGGGTTGACGTGGTGCAGAGGATTGCGGAGTTGGTAAGAAACAGGAGCCTTTCACAAAATACAAAACTAAAAATTGTTGGCGATAGCATTTGTAAATCAGTGCCTTTTAATCCAAACGACGAGCTTCAAATTGACGAGGTCATACCTTTTATTTTTGATCCTTCAAATAAAAAAGCAGGAGAAAAAACCGGAACATATGGCATATATGCTCAAATTTTTCAAGTTGGTGTAAATCCAACCAAAAATGAGATATACGGTATTAACGGTTTTGATGGAAATACTGAGCTTATTGGAAAATTGAAATAAAAAAATGGTCTCTGTACGGAGACCATTTGGTGTAGCGCCTATCTACCGGAAAAGAACTTTAGTTGTATCTTCCGGATTAATGAAATTTTCCGGAAAGCCCGGGTATGTTGTGCCGTTCGGATCAGTACATGTTGCTTGTGGCAACGCACCAACTCCTGACACGATGCCGTCGTACACACCATTCCGAATCCCAAAATGGAAATGGGTGGGCTTACCAAAGACACTCAAATCAGCGACCGTCGCGATCTGCATTCCTTTTGGGATAAATGCTCCGACTGCCACTCCAGACAATGGGTTTACATGCCAAGAGACCGTGGTATATTTTGCACCAGTCGGGCTTATGTGCTCAATAACAATATGATATGCCCATGGCGAATGGCTCTCCACATGCTTCACAATCCCGTCTTCCCCCGCATACACTGCCGTTCCCGCCACCGCACTATAATCAGTTCCGTTGTGTATCTTGGGTACACGAGGAGGACATTCTGTAGCGCCTGCCCAAGGATTATGACCAAATTCTTGAATGGGTTTTCCTCTGCTCGCATACGGCGTTGCCAGTGGCCACGTCAGTTTGATAACACTGTCATTCGCCTGCGGAGTATGGTAGACATACAGTAGCGGTCGTGCCCAATATGTAGGATTACGTGAGCTGAAAAACATATCGAAGTTATTGTTATTTTGCCATGGCGCAAGCTTAAGGCCGTGGTTGAGTGGAGAGGAATT
>CAYJOT010000029.1:0-8949 GCA_964371935.1 uncultured Candidatus Saccharibacteria bacterium
ATGTCATTGTATTTTGGTTAAGATATGTTGTTCTCATAATACTCGACCTTTCAAAATATGTAAGCGACTACTCTTCATGATAGGGGGTTTTTGAAATTGATACAAGAGCGAGATATGCACAGGCATATACACAAAAACCTCCGCATAGGTACGGAGGTTTTTATTGTTCAGAGAAAGAATCGCGGATTACGGTGTTATATCATAGCATCCTCTGCCGGCAGCGGCAGTGGCGGTACAATTAGAAGACCCGGTATCACCACCAAATACAGTAGTTTCAGTAAGTAAGGTGGCTCCAACGCATACTCCCGTGGTAATTGAACAACGATCCGCATCCGAAGTCATTGCGGCAATTGCGGGATCTTCTACTGGAGCACCCGTGTGGAAGTATTGGCATGTTCCACCTGGCGTGTCAGTACATGTGGTATTTCCTACAACTCCGGGAGTGGTTATGAGTGCGTCATATAGATACCCCGTTCCCAGAATCGGATCAGCGGGCCATGAGGCAATGAATGTCGGTACGAGACTGGCTGTAGCAATCGGATACACCCTGTTGGAATCATAATACAACTCAAGCGCCAATTTCGCCTGGTTCATGTCCGCAACCCGTCTTGTATCGCGCGACTTCTTGCGTGCGGTGTTGAGCGATGCCAGCACAATGGATGCGAGCACGCCGATGATTGCGATGACCACCAAAAGCTCGATCAGGGTAAAACCTTTGTTTCCTCGTTTTTTTGTTAAAAATGTCATTGTATTTTGGTTAAGATATGTTGTTCTCATAATACTCGACCTTTCAAATTTGTAAGGATGATACTTCTATACTATCTGGTTTTCAAAATGAGCGCAAGGTAAAGATATGCACAGGCCGTGGGTTAGCGTTCCAGTTTGATGCGGTAATAGTCATTGCCGGAAACAGTTATCTGGTCAATAGATTTGGTGATGCGCGTATCATACCGGTAGATGTTCCATGAACCCCGACGTCCGTCCGGGGAGCCGGTCTTAGCAGAGATGCCGGCCAACTCTTCAATTTTTCCCTGCTTGATGCGGAGCGAGAAGTTTGCGGTTTTCGCGATCTCGGCAAGCACGGCTGCAAATTCGTAGCGTCCCGGCCCGAGCTCGCTTTCAAAAAGCCGCCTCTGTGTGCCGTCAAAATCTATTTCCACCCATGCGCGTCCTGTTTTCTCCAACACAAGCAGCCGACTCTCCGGATTAATGTACTGTTCGATTTCCCGGGAAAACGCGCTGGTGAGCGCCAGCGTGCTTGCCATTGAGATGAGCGATACGAACCCGAGGGCGATCCATGGCAGGGTCGGATTGAAATGATGATAGAATTTCTTTTTCATGATTGATAGTTGTCTCATACCAGTATACCAAGTCCGGTCTGATTAAGGAAGAGGGAAGAGAAGAAATAAGCAAGCGCACCTCCAAGCAGAATAAATGGGCCGAATGGGATCTGCTGGTGCAGGTGTTTTTTCCCTGCGAGCAAAAGAAAGCCGCCCACAATGCCGCCGCTCCAGAACGCAAAGAGAAATGCGGCAATGGCTGCGGGAAATCCGACAATAAGAGAAGTTGCAAAGATAAGTTTTACGTCGCCAAATCCCATCCACCGCCCGGCTGAAAAAAACCACAGGCCGCCCAGTATGCCTGCGGCGAGCAGCGCTACACCAAGGTCGTACGGGGCCACCCGGATCGTGCCCATGGGTACGGCAGCGCTTCTGACTATGACGGCACCAAGGCCGATCATACCCAGAATCAGCGTGGCGCCGTCAGGAATGGTCTGATATCGGAGATCCGACACCAAGATCACCAAAACCGCCGGTATGCCAATGGCAAGTCCTGCAAACGCGAGCGGCTGTGCGTTCATCCAAGGGCTCCCCGAAACCAAAGTCCAGAATCCCGCAACATACGCGATGGCGCATGCCAGCTCCACCAGCGGGTATTGCCACGAGATCTTGATTTTGCAGTGGCGGCAGCGCATTTTCTGGATCAGGAAGCTTGCGACAGGCACGAGTTCTTGCCATGAAAGCGTCTTATTGCAGCGCACGCAGTGGGACCGGCCTTGCAGCGTTTCTCCTTTGTGTCCGCGTATGATGATGACATTTAAAAAACTGCCAACGGCAAGCCCAAGACAGAAGATGATAATGGTCAGTAGTAGTTCGATCACGGAGATGTTTTGTGTCATTCCCGACCTGATCGGGAATCCATGCAGTATTGGCACTGGATTCCCGCTTTCGCGGGAATGACACGCTAAAACGAACCAATCAAATTATAGATCGGCACCAGCACTGACGCTACTAAGACGCCGACGCCAATGCCCAGCAATACGATCATGATGGGCTCGATCAAGGCAACGAGGTTTTCGACGAGCGAGTCAACCTCTTTCTGGTAGAAACGCGCAATGCTTCCGAGGATAAAATCAAGCCGGCCCGATGACTCGCCGATGCGGATCATCTGCGTGACAAGAACCGGTACTTCCGGGCTTCGTTCAAGCGCTGCCGATATAGTGTTGCCTCCTTTCACCGACTCCACCGCGTTCTGGATGACTTCCTGAAAAACAACATTGCCCACCACGTCGCTGGTGATAGTGAGCGCGCGGATAATGGGAATGCCGCCGACAATGAGCGTCCGCAGGTTGTCGGCAAAGCGGGTCATATACAATTTTTGATACAACTCGCCGAATACCGGGACTTTGAGCTGCAGCCGGTGCGCAAACTTTTTGCCTTGCGGCGTAGCCACCCATCGCCACAAGGCAACGGCTCCGCCAACGAGCGCTACCAGCAGAACCACTCCCCATTGGCGCAGAAAGACCGATAATTCTATGATAAATCTGGTATAGAACGGGATAGGCACAGCGGCTTCCTCAAAGATTGCGGTCAGGCGCGGCATGATAACGGTGAGCATCAGCACCACAACGATAATAAACGTGCTGAAAATAAATAGCGGGTAGATCATGGCGTTGCGCGCTTTGGTGGTCAGGTAGTATGAGCGCTCAAGATAGTCGGCAAGATAGAGAAACACTTCCTGCAGTTTTCCGGACTCCTCGGCCGCGCGGACCAAATTGACGTAAAACAACGAGAAAATCGCTGGATGCTTGGCAAGGGCCTGCGAGAGCGCAAGGCCTCCGTTGACATCATCAACCATGGTAGTAAGCGCCAGCCGCAGTTTTGGTTTTGCGGCATCGCTCGCAAGCGTCCGCAGCGCCTGTATGACCGGAATCTGTGCTTCAAAAAGCGTTGCAAGCTGCCGCGAGAGGATGACCACATCCTTTTGTTTTACCCGCCTGCCAAAGTTGATCTCAAGAAGGGATTTTGTTGCCTGCGCATGGATCGCGACAACGGTCAGTTCATTGCGGTGCAGCGCATCAAGAGCTGCCTCCTGTGAGGAGGTCTCAATGATTCCCGAGCGTATCTCGCCCGTTTTAGTGCGCGCTTTGTATTCGAATGAAGGCATAATGGACACACTTTCCAGACTAAGTCTGGAATCTCGGAACTTATTCCAGACTTAGTCTGGAAAGTGTCACCCTTCTCTCATGATTGACTGAATTTCGCTGGGGTTGGTGGAGTAGAGCAGGGCGTTTTCGAGAGAGATCTCTCCGCGCCTGATCAGCTCTATCAACGAGTGGTTTAAGCTGATCATGCCCTGTTCGGAACTGGTTTCAATGACCATGTTCAGCTCGTGCGTTTTATTTTCCCGGATGAGATTGCGTATTGCGGTATTTGCCATCATGACTTCAACTGCCGGAATCAGCCCGCCGTTGATGCGCGGAATCAGGCGCTGCGACACAATGCCGATCAGGGTTGAGGCAAGCTGGCTGCGGATCTGATTTTGCTGGTTTGGCTCGAAAATATCAATGATGCGGTCAACGGTCTGCGAAGCATTATTGGTGTGCAGAGTTGAGACGATAAGGTGTCCGGTCTCGGCTGCGGTCACGGCCGTGCCCACGGTTTCAACATCGCGCATCTCGCCGACCATGGCAACGTCCACGTCCTCGCGGAACAGGGACTTGAGGGCCCGGTGGAAGTCGAGGGTATCGGACCCAACCTCGCGCTGGTCAATAGTTGCGCGGTCCGAGGTAAAGAGGTATTCGATCGGGTCTTCAATGGTGATGATGTGATCGGCGCGCGTGTGGTTGATGTAATCAATGAGTGCTGCAAGCGTGGTGGATTTGCCGTGTCCGGTCGGTCCGGTCACCAGCAAAAACCCCTGGGTGAATGCGGCAAACGTCTCAATGATCGGCGGGAGCTGCAGTTCTTCAAGGGTGCGAATCTTGGTGGGAATGAGCCGGAGCGCGGCGCCGATGAATCCGCGCTGGAAAAAGGCATTGACGCGAAACCGCACCCGATCGCGGAAGTTGTATGAGAGGTCAATCTCCTTTTCGCGCATAAATCGTTCCCGCTGCTCTTCATTGAGAATCGTAAAAACGAATGCAGCCGCCATGTCCGGCGTAATAATGTCGTGCTGGAGGATCGGCATTAATGCGCTGTCAATGCGCATGGTCGGATGCCTGCCAACTGAAATGTGGAGATCTGAAGAGTTTTGTTTGATAACCGTGGAAAGCACATCTTCAAAGATTTGTGATGCGTTGTGGGGGGTTGGCATAAAAAATACGATAAAAATTATTGAGCGAGTACCTCTTTTACTTTTGCGGAAACTTCGCTCGGGGTGAAATGCGCTTTGATAATATAGCCGTCGGCTCCAAGCTGCATGCCGCGCTCGATATCTTGCCACTGTCCGAAGTTGGTCAGGAAGAGAATCTTCGGATGCCCAAGAGACGCGTCGGCACGCAGTTTTTGAAGCACATCAAAGCCGTCCATGGCCGGCATAACCACATCAAGCAGGATAACGTCCGGTTTCATCGTTGCCGCGAGCTTTATCCCGACTTTGCCGTCGTTGGCCGCCTCAACTTCAAATCCTTCGCCCTTGAATTTCATCACATACATATCGGCGATAAACGGGTCGTCATCAATGATGAGAATTTTTTTTAGTGTGGGTTTGTTCATAGAAGTGGCCTTTGCTTTTCACTTTTGTCCTTTGTCGTTTGGCATACCTATACTATATCATATATCTATTTTCTATACCACCTCAAGCAGGTCGTCAAAACCGATCGTGCCTGCAAGTACTTTGAGGATGCCGTCCTGGCGCAGGATGAGCATCTCCTGACGCTGGGCTTCTTTGAGGATGTTGGCCTCGGATGCTTCGGAAAGAATGACCTGCTCAAGCTGCGGGGTCATGGAGAGCATCTCGAAAATACCGACGCGGCCCCGCCTGCCCTTGGGGCAGGTCGGGCTTACCTCGCTTTGGTAGATGAACTCGGGAAGTTTGGCAAGCGTTGCCTGTTTGATCGGATCCGGCATTATGTCGATCTCCTTGAGAATTGCGTCGCGGATGGAGCCCTGCAACGGTATTTGTTTGCGCGAGTCCGGACACAGTTTGCGAACTAAGCGCTGTCCGATCGCAAGGATCAGGGTCGGGGTGATCAGAAAAGGATCCACGCCCATGTCAATGAGCCGCGGGATAACACCGATGGCGTTATTGGTGTGCAATGTGGAAAGCACCAAGTGGCCGGTCAATGCGGCATGGATCGCAAGCTGAGCGGTTTCTTTGTCGCGGATCTCCCCTACCATGATGACATCCGGGTCCTGACGCAGAATATGGCGCAATCCCACGGCAAAGTCATACCCGATCTCGGGCCGGACCTGGGACTGGTTTACTCCCTGGATGTAGTACTCAATCGGGTCTTCCAAGCTAACGACATTAATGCGCTCTTCGTTCAGAATTTGCAGCAGGGAGTAGAGCGTGGTTGATTTGCCGGATCCGGTTGGGCCGGTAATCAGAATCAGCCCATATGGGTGTTTAATTGCCTGCTCCGTGAGTGTGAGATTCCTTCCGTCAAGGCCGAGGCCATTCAGGTCCGTAATGCCGGCCGCCGGGTCAAGAATCCGGATCACCACTTTTTCTTTGAATGAAGTCGGAAAAGTGGAGACGCGAAAATCAACACCGCGTCCTTTGATGTCGGCATGAAACCTGCCGTCCTGCGGGACGCGTGTCTCGTCGATTTTCAGGTTGGTCATGACCTTGATGCGGCTCACGAGTGCTGCCTGCACTTCGGGAGGCAGGACAATGCTCGTGTAAAGCACACCGTCAACGCGAAAGCGGACGCGTACGCTATCCCTGCCGGGTTCAATATGAATGTCGGAGGCGCCGCCCTCAACCGCATGGCGGATGATAACCGTCATGATCTTGGTGATTGGCGCATCTTCAATCGTAATATTTGAGTCAGCCCCTTCTTCGGAGCTCACTATCTGAAGTTCCGGGGATTCTTTCTCAAGTTCGCCGAGCGCCCGCGTTACTTCTCCGGAAAGCCCCCGGTATTCCTGCATTACGGTGCGAAAATCAGTGGGCGTGATGATAAAAATCCGCGCAGGAAGCCCGATACGCGAGGAAATAAATTTGATCGCATCTTGGGATGACGGATCTTCCGGGTGCAGCATCCCGATGTCGATATAGCCGTCGCTTCTCCCCATCGGGATCATCTTGTAAAAGTTGGCGGAATCCTCAAGTATGTCGGCTAAGGAATCCTCTGGAATCTCCTGTCCCCGGAGATATTTGACCGGGAATCCGGTCAGTTCGCTTTTTGCCTCGGCCACCTCGGTTTCCAAGATGCCGTGCTCATACAACGCGTCCTCAAGCGGCATTTTTTTCTCCGTGGCTTCTTTCCGAAGCCCAGTCGCTTCGGTCAGATTGAGCAAACCCTTAGTAATAAGAATGTCGAGAATAGTTTTTGCCACAGAATAAGAATTAAAGATTCATTGGCATTATTCATACACACTATCACGTTTTCCAATTTTGAGAACAAAGATGATATCGCGCATCACATCAAAGATGACCCGATAATCCCCGACTCGGAAGCCGAACTCTCCTTAATGATCCAAAATGTTTTTGAAGCTGCTTGAGCCGTAGGTAATCTTCCCGAGGAACTTGAATATATTTTTGTGAGATTGGATGGGTCATATATTTTAGGTTATCAGAGTTTCGCGTTCTGTGCAAACCTTTTTATTGTCATCAAAACGGCAGGAACGGGTTTCTTGGTTCATGATTCATACCAGGATTACTTCTGCCAGACCATTTGCATCACGGAATATCTTCTTATCTGCGGTTAAGAAAAAATCAACCTGCGATGATTTTTCATCGGGCTTGAACCACTTAACTGCAATGGAGGCATCCACTACGAGCATATGCCGTCAAATTACTTTCTGGCTCGCCACTGTCTAATGGTTTTCACTTCGTTCCATCCCTGCAGTTTGGTTCCTGTCGTGAGTCGCCATGTCCTAATTTGCCCTAAAACACCTGCCATCTTTTCACGGCGACCACGCAGAATAGGAGATTTTTTAATTAGAGTTTGTGTGACCATAATGTTATTATATCAGGCATTGCTTTTTTACACAACCTCGGTTTGATAACATGCCTCGCAGTAGACAACCTCCGGTCTGTATGAAAAACGCAAAACGACACATCACATCTAAATTTATCGCGCAAAGCGCGATGCCAACACGTTAGTTTGCATATTTACTTTTCAATATATCCCGCATAAAGGAGAAGCTTTTCATCACGGCAGAGTTGAAATCAAGACGTTGGTTTGTCTTGTAACACATCGTAAGCGTTTCCAATTCTTCTTCGTCCATTCCCCTATTTTCCCGCTTTCCCGCTACGACACTTTCAAGCGCAGGATACCGCGCCGTTTCTTTCTGCCAGTAATCTCCGTACTCTCCTATAGCGTGAGCGATCTCACGCTCGGTAAATCCCAAAGCGCGGAATTGATCAATGACATGAAGCGATACAATCAGGCGATCAGTGTCAAATCCGTACTGCGGCCGTCCAAGAAGTTGCGTAATCATCTCATCAGCTTCTTTTTCACTTCCCATAAGTCCTTCAAAGATTGGTCGCATATCCTCAACGCCTATGCCGTGCATCGCGGCCATCTGTTTTAGATATACTTCGTATCGCTCCGGACTTGCATCGAGCAATTGCTCGCGAAAACTTTGATAGTTGCGCTTTTTGCCCTCTCTGTCTTCATACATTGTTTCGGTACGGGCAAATAAATTAAACATTCTTGCCCCTCGCATTTGCTCGGAAAACGCCTGCATCTCCATCAATTCCTTTGTTATCTCATGTCGTTCTCGCCATTGTCGCTTTGTCTGCATCCGTTCATCGAAATCATCCGGTCTCTGGGCGCTATGGATACTCTCATGCAGAATAATAGAGGTAAGTGGTCCGAAATGATTAAACACCAAAAAACTTTTTAACCGCGCTTTTATATCATCCGGCGCTACGGTATTTTGCAGATATTGCCGCAAAAGCGGTTCATTTTTTTCGCTGGGGATATAAACGACTATCTCATCGGCAAATTCGTCGTAGTAACCGCCGATGCCTGCGTCTTCTAATGCCTCTTTTCCTTCTTCGTCATAGACAAGTTGGCTTTCAAACCGGATGGGGTGCGGATATGCATGCTTCGTAAGATCCGGGGCGAACGGATCAATACCGAATTCTTTGTACGAAGCCAGTATCGGATGCCCTTCAAACATTTCTCGCATATGCATCGCGAGTTCCGTTATCTGCTCTTCTGAAAGGCCGTCCACATAGCGCTCAGCATCTCTTTGGTACTGTTCGAATCCCCCGAGTTCCTGCAACAGGGCGCTTACTTCTCCACGAGACCTCTCCAGCTGTTGATGGAGCTCCAAAGGATCAGGCAACATTTCCGTCTCCGCAGAGACGTTTTTCTTCACATTTTCAATATTCATTGAATGTTTGGCTGGTTCATGATGATCTTATCAAAACGGCAGAAACGGATTTGGTCTGCCCGGGGTCGTGGTGCCGTTATTTTGAAAGGAGGGAGGAGAAATCCGCGGTGCTTCAAGCGACTGGAGAAATGGGTTTTTGAGAATGCTCGTATCA
>CAYJOT010000030.1:0-8339 GCA_964371935.1 uncultured Candidatus Saccharibacteria bacterium
TATCGTACCACCAACACTCCGGCTTTTGCAAAAGGATTATCGCATCCGTATCCGTAATCGCCGGGCGCTGAAAACCAATTTGCGGTTTGCACCGTGGTGGTACTGCGCGCGGGAAGCATAATCTGCTTGGTCTGATAACGCAATATATGGGGCACGCTGTCTTCATTTTTAACAATAAATGTTCCGTTAAGGGAAACCTCAAGAGCAGTTGGATTGGGAATACAGGACGACTGAATAATCAAGGGGCCGGTTTTTTGAACAATTTTATCAACGATTTCCGTGTGTCGGCGTTTTTCCTCGGCCGTGGCGTTATGCAGAGGCACTTGTATGGCTTGCCGCTCATCGGGAGTGAGCGTCCGAATTGGCTGCGGCGTAATGCTTGGGATTTGCGGTACCTCATCAGAATCAGAGGAGGGAGAGAAAGAAGTTTTTGGCGCGTTTTGATTCGCGGGAGATAAAGAACGCGAAGGAGATAATATCCAAACCACAATCATCAACGCGATGATGGCAAGTCCGGTAATGATGAAAAAAATACGCGGGGTATGATCCATATATTATTATAAGACCTTGTTCTTAATTGACTATTGCGGAGGCACTTCTCTAAATTGCGGGGGCGGGACTCGATTCACATTGAGCGTAAACGTGGCGACTTTAAGCGACGTTCCGGATCTTCCTCTGACGGCAATAGTATATGAGCCTGGAGGAGTGGTTATGGCGGTGGCAACAGTGAGCGGCATGGTGCAGTTTGGCGTGCATGAGCTTGACGCGGCACCGTTAAACAGAATGGTTGCTCCGCTTGGCAGCCCCGTGACATCCGCGGCATCAAAACTGACCGGTTGCGCGGTGCCCGATGTCAATGTAACGGCAATCTGATTGCTCGCGGTGGCTCCCTGCATGACAGCGACAGGCGATGCCTGCGCCGCGATCGTGTAATCAAATGACCTAAAGTTAAAGTTAAAGCGGCTTGTGAGGCCAGAATTAAGTGTTTGCGTGGGAGAAGGCGTAATGTTGAAAAAAGTACCGGACGGCGGTCCACCGGAGCAGTACGCAAAAGTATAGGTGCCCGTCAGCATGTTCGTGAACGTATTGGGAAGCGGCGGTGCTGAATCCGTGCAGACCCCCGCGCCCAACGGTCCTGCGGTATTTTGATAGGTAAGCACCTGCGGACCTGTCCACTCAACGCCGTCAAGAAATGCCGCAATGACAATAGTACCTACGGTTCTAAAAGTGAATGTGTAGGTAATATCTCCGCCGGATGCAAGTGTTTGGGTATCAGATGGAATAATGGATGTAAGTATGGAACTTACCGGTCCTCCGGAGCAATAGGTATAGGTATAGGTGCCTGCAACAATGGGAATGTCAGCATTCAACGTCTCAGTACTACACGGCGCAGAGTTGCGGCTGACGCGGATATCGCCTGTCCATGGATCACCATCTCTGGTGGCGCGAAGGTGAATAGTGCCGCGTACTGTTACGGTGGCGGTTGAGGGTAAACTGCTCCCTCCCGCATTGCTGCAAACAATGGTGTAGGTCTTTGTAGAGGCAAGCGCTCCTGTTGACTCTGATCCGCCGCCCACTGCTTTAGCACCCGACCAGTCCCCAGAGGCGGTGCAAGATGTCGCAGGCCCTCCTCCTACGGTCCATGCAAGGGTCGCACTACTGCCCGGGTTAATGGTGGAAGGCGTTGCGGTAAGCACAACAGTAGGTGGAGGAGGAAGATAACTGGACTGCGCATAATAGGAGGACTGCGCGTAGTAACTGGACTGCGCGTAGTACGAACTCTGAGCGTAGTAGCTACTTTGCGCATAGTAGGAGGACTGGGCATAGTAACTTGACTGCGCATAATAGGAGGACTGCGCGTAGTAACTGGACTGGGCGTAGTAGGAGGACTGGGCGTAGTAGGAGGACTGCGCATAATAGGAGGACTGCGCGTAGTACGAACTTTGCGCGTAGTAGGAGGACTGGGCATAGTAGGAGCTTTGTGCGTAGGGGGCCGCTACTGTCCATTGCTTGGAATCCGTACCACCTGGCGCCCAATAACAATCCTCCGGACAGTACCGTGCTTCGGAAAGGGCCTCAAGATTATAATCACCAGGAGATAAGCCAGTAATATTCTGCGGTCCCGTATCGCCTACACTTTGTACAAAAACCCATACACCCTCCTGAAAACGATATAACTTTACCGTACCCCGAAATGCAGGTTGTGGGGTATAGCATGGTCCGTATATGATGCTATTTACTGGAGAGCTGTCTGCATCCGCACAGGAATCACCGGGTAAAGAAATATCCCTGTTACCATTTGTAAGTGTAGCATTACCGACACACGCGTCCGCAAAAACACAGGTTTCATCGCCGCTACAACGCATACCACAACCTGCTTCCGCAGTATGCACAAAAAGAAATAATGCTATTCCCACAAAAAACCAGATGGTTGGCTTTACTATTGAATCTTGTTTCATAAACGCAAAAGTAATGATTTGGCGAGGCAACTCAGCGCGCAGTCAGAATAACAGTAAGATAGGCGTGGTCTTTGTTCTGAACACTGGGCGCCTCAAAGAAGCTAACAAATACAGTTTGGCGCGCATTAGAATAAAAATAAAGCGGCGCGCCTTCCTTTGTATTTGCCATCTTCCACCCCAGCTTCTTAAAATATTCGTTAAAGGCTGACCGTACGGATGCCGTATCCTGTCCTAATATACGGTAGCTTATATATGTCTCTACAGACGATGTGGATGTCACGTCTATACCTAAACTCTGCACCACATTCCTTTCCTCAAAAAACGGCAGGGGTTTGGAAAAACCGAATTTCGCGAGCGTCTCACTGACCTCAAGCGGCGTGGCGCCCTCCGGGACAAACTGCGTCGCTGGATTGAAAACAGGCGCTGCCTGCTTCATTTCTTTTTTACTGCGATACCACAAAACTCCTCCTAATATCAATACGAGAAACGCGAATACGACAAGGTAGGGATAGATGCGGTATCTATGGGGAGGAGGAGAATCCTGTAACGATGGAGATGATGAAATCGGCGCATCCATAACAAATAAAAAAGTGATGATGTGACTAATTATATCTCGCTTTATACCTATCAACAACGCCTACTTATCCACAGAAGAAGATTCTTCAAGAAACTTTTTAACGGCGTCTATGAAGGCAAGAAAAATCGGCTGGGTTTGGGCGAGAAATGCGCTTATCTCTTTCCAGCGATAATCAAGATATTGGTGGGCAAGAATGTTTCGCAGGTCTGTAAATTTTGCAAGGCGTTGGCATGTATCGTCATAGCTAAACGGCTTGACGAGACTGAGCGCATACACCATCCGTTGGTATGTTTCCGGTATAACTATACGCTCGCTCGCAAGAATAAGTTGGGTAGTGTCTATAACGGCATTCATCAACTGTTCAACCCAGCGTTCCACCTCCCGTCTTTTTGTTTTGGAGTGCTCATCGGCATATTCCCGCCAGGAGAGCTTGGTAAACACCGCAAAATCTTTCACTTCCTGTTCTAAAAATTGCAACGCGTGTTCCAGTCGACCTCTATCCGTTTCGGACAATGACGCTGATCGTTCAAATATGCGATGATATTCGCGCGCCGTATGAAACCATGCGTTTGCCTCATGACTTGTTTTGAGCAGAACACGCAGGTAGGTATTTCGGTCGAGTATCGCAAGCGGAATGCCTTCGCGTATCACTGACCATGCAATGGGAGCCGGGGCGCGATTGAGGACGACAAGGTCTACATTTCTCTCAACAATATGTTCTACGGCGGCCCAAATTTGCTGCTCCTGCACCCTATTTTCGTCTTCATTTTGAAAATATACCCCAATATCCCAATCAGATGTTACCCGCGCATATCCCTTTGCCTGCGAGCCGAACAAAAACGCCATCACCACGTCATCGCGTTGCATGAAATACTCCTTGAGCGCTTGTATTTTTTGATTTTGATTGTCATCCATATTTTTGCATTATCTTTGAATCAACGCCTCTGTATGTAGTATATACGCTCTTATTTCTTTCCACAAGATCAGCCCAATTGGTCTAATTCTTTCAGAAGCGGTTTTTTAAAGTCCGCAAACTGTTTTTGGTTGAGTCCGAGCTCCCGTACTTCATGAGTGGTGCGGAGAATCTCTCGAAGCTCTCCCTCCAGCGGCAATAGGTGATGCTCGCGCAGAATGGCGCGCATGCGGCTGAGCCGGGGTTTGGCGTGATAGAGCATGCTGATCACGTCCAGCATATCCTTTTTTCCTTTGAGCGATCCTTTGCGTTGTGTGGAGACAAAAAGTTTCAACGCGAGCAGAGTTTCTTTTTCTGGCACGCGAAATCCTTGCAATGCAACCGCATGATCCATCACAAAATCTGGCGGCAATCCGACAAACGACCAGTGCGGAACATAGATGTCCACGTCAAAACCCTCCCCTTTTATTTCATATTTCTGTAACCGGTCATTTTTAACCAATGAAAACCTCTCCCGCATCTTTCCCAATTCCTCAAAATCAACGATGACATCAATGTCTCTTGACTTCAGCGCGTTTGTATACAAGTACACTGCCCATCCTCCGATAAGGACAAACGTAAATTGTGAGCGCAGATGCTGCAAAAAAGCGAAAGATATGTCGGTAATGTTATCGTGCCAGAATTGCTCGGTCATGATAGTGTTATGAGGGTAATAATTTCTCCGCAAGGGTTTTCAGAAAATCCTTTGCATACCATTCCGGCGCATTCCACATATCTACAAATAACTGTTCCGGCAAGAGTTTTCCGTATCTATTCCACCACAAATCTTTTTTCATTAAAAAAAGATTAGGAGCGATTTTTCCTTTCTCTGCGGGCGAAAGACGCGCCAACACTTCAGGCGCGCGGACTTCTGCCATATAGACATAGACATGGTCGTAATCCGCCGGAATCGGCTGATCCGATAATGATGAGAAGGCGCTATACAGCCCAAACTCGACAAACGGCGGCATAAGGGATTCTATCTTTTTTGCATCTTGCTCCACGTATCCTTGAAAAAATATGTCTTTGTATAGCATCCGATGAGAAGCCCAGAGATATAAAAGCTTCTCGTAGGAGTCAAGCCGAAAGTTTCTTCCGCTTACCGTAATAATACTTGCTTCTCGCGGGATTTTCAGCGCGTTAAAAACCGTGCTCAACGAGAAACCAAAGGATTTTGCAAGTTCCTTTTGTGTGAATACAACTTTTTTATTCTTGCGGGCTTGAAAAAGAATTTCTCGCCAAAGCACGTCTTTTTTTCGCATATGTTTCGATTTTCAACTAAAAAATAACCACTCATTTCTAATATAGTAGAAACATATTTTATGTCAAGAGTCACTTATCCACAGGAAGATTGCTCTCCCCTTTTTTGACAAATCAGCCCTGTACTGCTATGATGATCTTGTTTTCATAAACACTTCGAAAACTTAATTCTCGAGCATAAGCGATTCAACATACGGTACGTCCATGAGAGGAACATTTGCAAAAATCAGTGTTACGTCAGTAGAAATACAAAAAATAGGCCAACCGTTGGGTCTGCGTTGATTTTCGCACTCTCTCTTACATCTGGTAACAGACGCGAACAAGGGCGTATCGTGCTGATTTTTTGTGCTCATGCATAGTTATGAATACCTATTATCTGTTGGTTGGGATCGGGGGGGTCCTGCTTTTTGGCGTTGGCATCGGGCTTGGGTACTTGATTCGCCAACTCGTGGCACAGCAGCGCAAGTCATCCATTGAGGCGAAATTGCGCAAGCTTATCGAGGATTCACGGGCAGAGGCAAAAGAGATCCTGCTTGATGCCAAAGAAAAAGCCGCTAAAAACCTTGATGAGGCAAAACAGGAAGAACGCGAACGCATGAACCAGGTGCGGCGGCTTGAAGAGCGCATTATTGAGCGCGAAACCAGTATTGACCGGCGCGCAAGCGATTTTGATAGGCGCGAGAAAGAAATGAAGGAGTACGGCGAGCGCGTTAAAGTTATAAAAGCCGAGGTTGAGGAAGCGCGTGAGCGCGTGGGCAAGGAGCTTGAGCGCGTCTCGGGTCTGTCAAAAGAGGAGGCGCTTGCCGAAGTGCTTTCCCATATTGAGCGCAATCACTCCGAGGATATGATGGTGCGCATCAAAAAGCTCGAGATCCAGGGCTTTGAAGACCTGGAGCGGCGCGCGAAAAATATTTTGGCAACGCTGATCCAGCGGCTTGCGAGCGTAACTACATCAGACATCACCACCACGACCGTGGCCATTCCTTCTGATGATATGAAGGGAAAGATCATCGGTAGGGAGGGACGAAACATTAAAGCCCTTGAGCGTGCCGCTGGAGTTGAGATTATCGTTGATGACACGCCAGGATCCATCGTGATCTCCGCGTTTGATCCGGTGCGCAGGCACATTGCCAAGATCGCGCTTGAAAAACTCGTGCAGGACGGCAGGATCCAGCCGGCGCGCATAGAGGAGACCGTAGACAAGGCCAGGGAAGAGATTGAAAAACAGATCCGCGAAGCCGGAGAACAGGCAGCGTACGACGTCGGCATCTTTGATCTTGATCCCCGGCTGTCCATGCTGCTCGGGCGCCTCAAATTCCGCACCAGTTACGGCCAAAATGTGCTCCAGCACTCCATTGAGATGACGCACCTTGCTGGCATGCTCGCGGGCGAGCTTGGGGCCGATGTGGCTATTGCCAAAAAGGGCGCATTATTGCACGATATCGGTAAAGCGGTTGATCACGAGGTAACGGGTACGCACGTTGAGATCGGCCGGCGTATTTTGCAGAAATTTAACATGGATATCCGCGTGATTCAGGCCATGCAGTCGCACCACGAGGAGTATCCGTATGAGACGGTCGAGTCCATTATTGTGCAGACCGTAGACGCGATCTCCGCGTCCCGCCCGGGCGCGCGCCGCGACTCGCTTGAAAATTATCTCAAACGGCTTGAAGATCTTGAGCGCATTGCCACTTCGTTTCCGGTTGTGGAAAAAGCATATGCCATCTCCGCGGGCCGCGAGATCCGCATCTTTGTCTCGCCGGAAAAGGTGACCGATGCCGAGGCCTACGGACTTGCGCGCGAAATTGCCCTGCAGGTTGAGAGCGAGCTTAAATTTCCGGGCGAGATTCGGGTCATGGTGATCCGCGAAATGCGCGCGATCGAATATGCAAGATAAGTCGCGTCAGACGCGATAACAGGCATGTGGATAACAATAGTTCACAAAATAAGCCAAACTTGATATACTGCTGACGTGATCGGTAATAGTTCCCTAAAGGTCGAGTGAGATTCAAAAGTTCTAAATTCTTTTTCTATGAACAAAGCAGCAATTGTAGAGGCAGTAAGCACAAAGCTTGATATCACCAAAAAAATGGCCGAAGACGCGGTTGACATGGTTTTTGACACCATCACGCAAACTCTTGCAAAAGGAGAGGAAGCAAGCATTGCCGGATTTGGCGTATTTCTCGCCAAGAAACGGGAGGCGCGCATGGGCGTAAACCCGCGCACCGGAGAAAAGCTCCAGATTAAAGCCACCACCACTCCGAAATTCCGCGCCGGCAAAGCCCTCAAAGACGCGGTAAAATAGGTCTCTCTTTATGAGAAGATAATCAAAAATCCTCCATTTGCGGAGGATTTTTGATAGCCACAATGGATTTCAGCTATTCAGAAACTGCTTCATGCGTATCAATTTTGGATCCACTGGCGCAGATAAAGCAATTTCGGGAGTATGGATTTTCTGTTCGCGTTCTTCCGGCGAAAGAGCGAGGTAATCCGAAAGCTTAACTCTCTTGGCAATATACTCTTTCAAATACGTTTTATAATCCAAAGGGAATTTTTGCAAAAGAGTTTCCACCTGCTGTTTTTGCTCAGGACTGTATTTTTCTAAGAATTTTTCGCCTTCTTGTGTTTTGTCGTACGCAATAGCTGACCCCGAATGCAAATATCGGTCATACACATATGTTGTTTCAGGGTCTACTTTTATCTCCAAGGCAGCTGTACCAAAACGAGACCAGTTTGCAGTATCGTTTTCTGGAGATAGACCAGCAAAGACGGCTTTAGATCTTTTGAATTCGACACCCATTTCCTGACTAATTTGATCGCAGATATTATCGAAAAGGATCCGTTTTCTCTCATCAGTATCCAAGCTCCCTTCTTCAATCCGATCTGAAAAGTGTGTGAGTCCTTGGTTGGCAATCTTCTCTAATGCTTCCTTATCGGTGTAATGGTACACGCTTGTATGGTGTTTTAACTCGTCTGGCCATGGTAAAAAAAACTTTTCAGGAATTGATACCGATGACTCTGATGTAAATTCTGGATTTTTCATTTATTCTCAACAGTTTTAATGAAGTATCTATACAACAAAGCTCGAACT
>CAYJOT010000031.1:0-2556 GCA_964371935.1 uncultured Candidatus Saccharibacteria bacterium
AAATTATATCCCGAAATTCACAATCGTGGCTAAAACGGGATATAATTTTTTGAAAGAAGTGTGCTTTATTCATTCGTGACCCGCATGATTTCCTCAAGGGTGGTTACGTGCTGGGCCGCGCGGATAAAGCCCTCTTCGAGCATCGTGATCATGCCTTCCTCGCGCGCCTGTTTTTCGATATCGTCCGAAGTGGCGTTTTTGATCATCAGCTCGCGGATGGTCTCGCTCATGACAAGCACTTCGTGGATACCGATTCGTCCCTTGTAGCCGTCTGGCGCTTCTGGAGATGGTTTTGGCCGTACCCATTCGATAGCGGTAAGCGCGGTACCTGGGGGGATCATTTTTTCTCTGATGAGCATTGCGGCAACATGGTCGAGATCTATAGTTTTTTTAAGCTCTGTGATTTCTGCTTTGGTAAGCTTGTAAATTTCCGGATCGCCTGCGATGCGGCGCACCAGGCGTTGGGAAATAATAGCGGTTACGGTGGACGCAATTAAAAATGGTTCAATTTTCATGTCAAAAAGCCGGGGAAGCGCGCCAGCTGCGGAGTTGGTGTGCAAAGTGGAAAGTACGAGGTGGCCGGTAAGCGCTGCATTGATTGCAAGTGCGGCGGTTTCATTGTCGCGGATCTCCCCTACCATGATCACGTTGGGGTCTTGGCGCAGCAGCGAGCGCAGTCCTGCCGCAAACGTCAGTCCGATGTCCGGGCGCACCTGCGTCTGATTGATGCGCGGCATGCGATACTCGATCGGGTCTTCAACGGTTGAGATATTGACTTGTGGGCTGTTGAGCATTTCAAGCACCGTATAGAGCGTGGTGGTCTTTCCAGACCCGGTTGGTCCGGTTGCAAGGATAATGCCGGTGGGGCGGCGGATGGCGTACTCGACGCGTTCCAAATTGGTGCCCAAAAAACCAAGCTCTTGGAGAGAAAAAACCTTCGTGTTTTCAGGCAGGAGCCGCATCACAATTTTTTCTCCATCAAAGACGGGCAGCACGGACACGCGAAACGAGATTCGGTACTCTTCGTTTTCGATTTTGAATCGCCCATCTTGCGGCAGCCGGTGTTCGTCGAGCTTGAGATTTGCCATTACTTTGATGCGCGCGACCAGCCCCTGGGAGATCCGCTTGGGCAGAGTCATCGTGTCGTGGAGAATGCCATCAATGCGGTAGCGCACTACCACTTCTTTCTCGGCGGGCTCGATGTGGATGTCCGATGCGCTTTGCAGGATCGCATGGCGCAACAGCGTATCCACGATCCGGATGACCGGCAAGTCCTCGGCAAGTTTTTTAAGATCTTCAGTCTCTGTTGCCTCTGCACTTCCCTCCTGCGCGACCGCAAGCATGGCTTCGGAGTCGTGCCTGATCAGTTCGCCGAACTCTGCCTCCAGCGATTTCTGGTACTGGCGCAGTACATGCTGGATGGATTCCGCGGTGGTCAGCCTAGGCAAGATCCTTACGCCCTCTTTCTTTCTGATAAACTCAATGGTCTGCAAATCGTCTGGATCAAGCATGGCGACCTCCAAGTCCTTGCCGCGCTTCTGGAATGCGATAATATTGTGTTTTTTCGCGATCGGCTCCGGGATCATATGGAGAATGCCCGGTTGAATGGTCTCGTGCGTCAGGTCGACAAAAGGAATCCCAAGGATGTATGCCTCAAGCCGGTGCAGTTGGTCCTCTTTAATGCGGCTCGACGAGAGGAGAATATCGCGCAGCGGTTTGCCTGCGGCCGTGGCTTCCTGCTCGGCATGAGCAAGATCCTCCGGGCTGATAAGCCCGGAGTCGGAGATAAAGGCTTTGAGTTGTGATTCTTCTATACGCATGGGACAGTCAAACTCAGACCGGCCTTATCGCGTACTTCAGGCGAAGAAACATACTAAGCGAGTCATTTCCTTCTTCTGGAGAAGTACGGTTATAGTTCTCGTAAAAAAAGTTCTCAAGCTCATCATAATTTCCCGTCATATGATATTCGGCTATTTTTCGGCACAGCACGTCTTCATCTATACCAAACTGGTCAAAAAATTTTGACTCTCGTAAATCACGTAGCCGCTCCGCATCCTGTACCCGTTGATTCGGTGTCCGTTGGTCATTTTTTTGCAGATCACGAGTTCTCCGCTCTTCCGGAGTCATCATTTCTTCCCAAGGTTTGAAATTAAATTTTCCTTCCATAAAGATTTTGTCTACATGTTATCTGTCTGAATGCAGTACTTGATCTATTTTCTCGGCTATCTCTTCGAGTTTGTAATTTGTTTTGACCAAAAATGTCCTGGCGCCAAGGCCCAGGGCCCGCTCAATGTCGGCACTGTCCTCAAGATTGGTCAGCACAATGATCGGGATAGATGCAATCGCGGGGTTCTCTTGCATGGCCGTCATAAATGCGAATCCGTCTTTTTTGGGAAGTATGATATCAAGGAGGATGAGATCCGGCTTTTCCTTCTCGGCCGCAGCCAATCCGGCCTCTCCGTCAAATGCCGAGATCATAACATAGTGATGCTTTTCGAGCATAACCACGAGGGCGCTCTGGAGAGCACGGTCGTCCTCAACGATTAAAATTTTTTT
>CAYJOT010000031.1:2656-8268 GCA_964371935.1 uncultured Candidatus Saccharibacteria bacterium
TAAATATACCTTTTTGCCAATACCTTGGTAATGCGCTCGATGATCTCATCAAGGACAAAATGAGCCTTGATGAGATAGTCGTCCGCTCCCAGCTGCTGGATGCGCTTGATCATCTGCTTCTCTCCGACATTGGAGAGCACGATCACGGGTATGTCTTTGATGCGCTCATTGCGCCGTACGGACTCCAGTACCTGGAAGCCGTCAACTCCGGGCATCATCAAATCAAGGAGCATCAAAATCGGCCGGTTGTCTTTCAGGAAATCAAGCGCCTTTTGGCCGTCGGTTGCCTCAAACAATTCAAAACCCTCATACCGGAGCTTGTCGCACAGCAGCTTGCGTAGAAACGAATCATCCTCGACCACCAGAATGACCCCGCGACCCTTGTTTTCTATCATATCCATATTGCGCTATTATACCATACCCTCCTTGATTATGGGAAGGGTGAAAGAAAACCGCGATCCTTTTCCCTCCTCCGACGCAAAGCTGATATTTCCGCCCAGCTTCTCAATAACTGCCCGGGCAATATACAAGCCGGTGCCGACGCCTTCGGTCTGCGCTTGTAATGCGCCGGCAGACCGGAAGAACTTTTCAAAAATATGTGGCTGGTCCGCACGAGAAATACCGATACCGGAGTCCTGCACCGAGAACATGATATAGGTACCGGTTTTTTCAAGACGTATAGTAATGGTGCCTCCGCCAGGGGAATAGCGGATTGCGTTGTCAATCATCCGCTGCAAAATGGCGGTCACGCGCCTGAAATCTCCATATACGTTTGGCAGATTGTCCGGGATCATGAGATTGGCGGTGATATGCGCCGCCTGAAAAAAGGTTTCAAAGTGTTTGAGCGCTTGAGTTGCCAGTTGGCCGGGCACGATTGATTCCCGGTGCAATGTAAGCGTTCCCGCATCGATCCGGTTAATATCAATGAGTGTATCAACAAGCCGAACCATGTTTTCGGTTGCGGTTGCGAGCGTACCCATAAAGTTCTCAAGTTCTTTCGGCGAATATGTCCGGTAATCGCTTTGTCCCATTTCCAGTGTCCATTTCAAGACCGAAAGCGGAGAACGGAGCTGGTGGGATGCAAGTGAGATGAATTGTGATTTCATGCGATGCGCCTCAACTAGCCGGTTGAATCCGCTGACAATGAACGTGCCGATGACAAGCGATACAATCGCAATAAAGATCACCGCAAGCGCCGCAATCTCCGGCTCCTGGGTATAGCGTTGTGCCAGCATATATGTGGCAAGCATCGAGAGGATAATAAAAAAGCCCATCACAATAAAAAGAATCGGCGGGCATTGCCACGGCCTTAACTGCAATGCATTGCATTCGGCAAAAAAAGTTTTTTTCATGAAGTTGTGGTGATTGCCTCCACTATACCACGAATAAGCGCTCTGTGGAAAAGTCGGAAGATGAGCGCATTGAAAATGTGGTTTGTTATAGACGGGGACTTGACTCATCAGCTTATCTGCGGTATTCTTACATCATGAATTATATTGCAACCATTCCTCAAAAAATTTCAAAACAGGGAGAGTTGGTTATATTGCCCCGCAAACAGTATGATTCGCTGATGCGCGCTGCTCGCCTGCAAGTCCGTCCCGCACAGGTGAAACTTCTGAATGCTGAACTGCGCGAGGCGCTGCAAGAAGTCAAGCAAGGTAAATCAATCGGTCCGTTTGAAAATGCTCGTGATCTTATGCGGTCACTTCGTAAACCGCAAACTCGCCGCTAATATATGCGCGCAGAATACGCCCCGCACTTTCAGCGGGGATTTCTAAAATTACCAAAGGGGATTCAGAATAAGTTTGAAAAACAAATCACGCATCTTCTGCGCGATATTCGTTATCCATCTCTTCGCGCAAAAAAGTATCATGAAGCCGATGGTGTGTGGCAAGCGCGGGTTGATGACCACTATCGCTTCTATTTCCAAATCAAGGATGACTGTTACACATTGCTACGCATTGAGGGTCATAAAGATTAGTTTGCTCTGGACTTATCTTATCGCTGGACTCACCGCCTTTTGACACGTGTCAAATCATTTAACCATGACACCGAAACAGCTTCTCGTTGAATGATATATTTTGACACTATGGACGTTGATAATTGTTTCGTGTTTTGGCTTGCATCGATCGGCAAGCCATTTTTCTTTTGGTGAGTTTTGTAGAGAAGGATCAGCTTGGCACCAATTGCTCGTTTAATCTCTTCCGGATTCAATGACTCGTACGTTTTCCTGAGTGCAAGCTTCTCATCTTCCGAAAGCGCGGGTGATTCCATCAATCTCTGGTATGGGGTCATTGCCCTGCCCTGTTTTTTGTGAATCTTGCCCTTGATCCTTGTTAGCGATATACATGGATATTCAAGATATTGCCGCCATTGTCAGGATGCAGTTCGCACCGTGCAAGGGGTGATCTCATCTTTTCCCTGTCTATAGCCGCCAGCGCCCGTTCCTGTCCCTTGCCCATGATTGCTTCTCCTTCCCACCAGCCCGAGAATATATCAACGACTGACAGGGTATTGACATACTCTCCAGAAGCAGAGGTACCGCAATGTTCTACGCAATCCACCTGCATCATTCCCGGCATGGTTCTGTCTTGTTCCGCACTGGTCTTGGTCAGCACCATGCGTGCAATTTGGATGCTGCCCGCAGATACTTCTCTCGCAATGTTCCCCTATATTGTGTTCGCGCGTTTAGGTCCATCATGGTGGTTGGTATGATTATTGTTGATAATCCTACCAACCTACCAGATTTTGGGTGTCATGATATATCATGCATACGATGGGGCTATGGTGTTAGATTAAGTGATTGATTGCGCCTGCTTGACAGCCCTTCATAAAAAATAGTATCCTTGCTTTGGAAGCAAGATTGACCTAACTGTGGAGTCCGGAAACGGGCTCCATTTCAATCAATAACCTTTATTTTATGGATTTAAAATCGTTTACGTCTGCGATACAGCAGATTGCGGATGAGAAGGGCATCTCGCGGGAGAAGATCATTGAGACCATTGAGATGGCTTTGGCGTCCGCGTATAAGCGCGATTATGGCAAGCGCGGGCAGATTGTGCGCGCCATCCTCGAGCCGGAGACCGGCAAAGTGATGTTTCGGCAGATCAAGATTGCGGTGGATGAGACCATGATCAAATCAGAAGAGGAGGTTGCCGCGGAAGAAGAGGAGAGAACCCGGCAGATGGAAGAGGGCGCGCCCGATGTTAAACACTCGGTGTCTAACATAGATTCTGGATCACGGCACGGCGACACGGACGACGAAGAGGAGACCGGAGAAAAAAAGGTCCGCTTTAATCCGGAGCGGCATATTATGCTTGAGGAAGCGCGCGCTATTAATCCGGACGTGGCGCCGGGAGAAGAATTAACTTTCCCCCTGCCGGATCAGGAGGATTACGGCAGGATCGCGGCGCAAACCGCAAAGCAGGTCATTATCCAGCGGATCCGCGAGGCCGAACGCGAAGCCGTGTTTGACGAGTATAAAGACAAGGAGGGCGAATTAGTCAGCGGATTAGTGCAACGGGTCGAGGGGAACAATGTATTCGTGGATATCGGCCGTACTGTTGGCGTGTTGCCGCCGGAGGAACAGATTCCGGGAGAGCGGTACCACATCGGGCAGCGAGTCAAAGTGCTGTTGACGCTCGTGGAAAAAAACCAGCGCGGGCCGGGCGTGTTTTTGTCGCGCACGCATCCGCACCTGCTGCGTAAACTGTTTGAGATCGAGGTACCGGAGATCGCGTCCGAGGCCGTTGAGATCAAGTTCGTAGCGCGCGAGCCGGGTTCACGCTCGAAAGTCTCGGTTGTCTCGCACGAGAGCGGCGTTGATCCAGTAGGGTCGCTGGTCGGACAAAAAGGAGTGCGAGTGTCAACCGTGATCCATGAATTGGGCGGCGAGAAAATAGACGTGATCGCGTGGGTAGAGGATCCGGTCAAGTTTATCGCCAACGCCCTTTCTCCCGCCAAGGTGCTTGACGTGATCGTGCACGAACAGCGCAAAGAAGCGCAGGCAATCGTGTCCGAAGACCAGCTCTCGCTCGCAATCGGCAAAGCCGGACAAAATGTGCGCCTCGCGGCCAAACTCACCGGCTGGCGCATTGACGTACGCTCCGATAAAATGATGGCGCCGCAGGAGAAAGAGGAACCGGAGGTAGCTGAAGAAACCGCGGAGGCCGAATCGGCTGTTGGATAAGCTCTTGTTGTTTATGGATATTCGATTAACATCCGCTGAGCAAAAACTCGTGGAGTATGCAAAAGCGGGCGTGGTAAAGTACAACAAACAACGCCATGCGCGAGGTGGTATAGACACTCTCTATGGTCTTTTGATTACAGAAGAGGGTTCTATCTATGATGGCGCGGCATTTGAACCAAATCTTGTTCACGCAACGGTTTGTGGCGAACGGCATGCTATTGCAAATATGGTTATGAATGAAGGTTATGGCTCGAAAATAGAAAGCATTGTCGTTGCCGATCCAGTGCCGAGCGTTCAAGAGAAATGCACACCTCCATGTGGGACTTGCAGGCATCTCATCTGGCAGTTTGGGAATCCGGATACATCCGTTATTTTTATGCAATATATTCAAGAACGAGGTGAAAAAGATGAACTTAATTGGACATTTCTCAAGATGGAAAAGCACCTGATTAAGGATTTATATCCCTACCCCTATGAGCCCAATCCAAATCTTTGGACTTAGCTATTATGAAAAACCGACAAGTCATTACATTACCGCAAGATCGCATAGAAACCAAAATTTATCTTATGCGGGGTAAAAAGATTATGATCGACCGAGATTTAGCGGAACTTTACGGGGCGGAGACAAAAGTATTGAATCAGGCGGTCAGGAGAAACAAAAAAGGTTTCCCGGTGATTTTATGTTTCAGTTAAGCGTGCAGGAAATGAATGCTTGGGGACCCCAAATCTTGAGATTCCAAAATGGCATCTCAAATTTGAGGTCACAAATTGTGATCTCAAAAGGTTCAAGGTCACAAATTGTGACCTTGAAGAGAGGAGAGAACATCAAATATGCACCCTATGTTTTTACCGAGCAGGGTGTGGCCATGTTATAGGCAAATTAACCACTCATCTCAGCCAATTAGATGGTAATACAGAAGAAGTAATAGGTCGTATTTCTGGACTTGTCGCCAAAGTTAGTGAGGGTATGCAAAAAGATTTTAATAAGGAATCGGTTTGGGTTATGGTAAGGGTTACTTTGCCAAACAATGAATTTGATATCCCTAGATGGCATAAGGATGGGTATTATATAGAATCAGAAGAAAAAACATATAAGTTGGTTTTTACTGTTAAAGGTGCGCCCACTCGTTTTGCTGAAATGACAGATGTAGGCAAATACAAAGAACTTGAAAAATATGAAGAAGATGATATTGAAATAAGAAAAAAGTTTATGTCAGCAGTAAAAGAAACTGATCCGATAAGCAAAGATCAAGCCACGATGTATCTTGTTGGAGGCGAAGATGCCAAAGTGCATTCTGAACCGCCAATCGACGCACCCAGAATCTTTATGTCAGTGGTGCCTGGTTCACGTGAACAGATTGAAAAATTTAAAGAACGCTATGAAAAATAAAGAAAAAATCAATTAGAATTAACAGTTTAAATT
>CAYJOT010000032.1:0-7686 GCA_964371935.1 uncultured Candidatus Saccharibacteria bacterium
CTTGTGGAAAACTTAATGGCTACTTCCCCCCGTCTCTCCGCCTCCGGTACATGAAAAACCAGACATAACAGGCGATCAATAATAAAACATTTGGAACGAATATCTGCGGCGTTGACCATGGAATGCCGTCTATCTCAAAACGCGAGACCGGCCAAAGAAACGGTGTCGGGAAAAAACGGTACGAGTGCGTAGGAATATCAAGGAGGATATGCAAGCCCCATGCGGAGAATTCCCAGATGGGACGCCTGAAAAATGCCCAAAGCATGAAAAAGAGGATCAGAAAAATAACAAAACTGTGCGAGACCTGATAGAGCTGGCTGACGTAATGGGGAATATTCAGCGACGATGGCGGCTCTGCAAAATCGGGGCGCTGGTTCAGCCCCAAAACCACGGCCACCCAAAAAATACCGAATGAAAAAAGATCGGGTATTATACCAAAGGAAAAAGAAAGGAGAAAGCTTCTCCGGCCTCTCCGCCCGAATGCCAACCCGCCCCATAATCCATGAGAGAAAATATCCATGACAAGAAGCGGGCTTAAGAATTACGCAGCGCGCGAATAAATGTCCTGACTGTGGTAATCATCACGGGTACTTCCAGATAATCAATGAGTATTGCGATCCACGCAAAGGTAACGGACTGAAATGCCCGTGCGCCTATCACAAACTCATCCGTAATCCAGAAAAGATGAACCCATTGAATCTGTAATGCCGCCAGATACCATATGCTGCGCCACGAAAAACCTCTTTTTAGCTCGCGCCAATATACCAATGACACGGACAGGAGTGCAGGAATCTCCGTATAGTCAACGATTACAAGACCCCATTTCAGAGCGCCGGACGCCCCGAAAAGCGATACGCCAAACAGGCGCGGCACGATCGCATCGCCGAACAGCCACATCAAATGTATGATTTGCAACAGAAAAAGCCCGGTCGTGATGCCGACATTGATGACATAATGCCGATCATACCATTCCCAAAACGCATCAAGATACTCTTTCACAACCCGAAATATATCATAGAAAGAGCCGGCTGCCAATCGGCAAGATAACAAATATAAATACTTTCACTTACTAAAATAGAAGACGATCGTCAATCGTTTTAGTAAGCTCTACTTTTCATTTTAACTTTATCCCCCGCAGTTCTCTCCGAAGCTCGCGATGATTCGGTATCGTGCAGCTAACGAGTGCCCAGAAATCCGGCGAGTGGTTCAGTTCCTGCAGATGGCAAAGCTCGTGTACAATAATGTAATCGGCCAGATGGGCGGGTAGCAGCGCAACCCGGTAATTAAAATTAAGGTTTTTCTGCTTCGAACAACTCCCCCACCGGGTTCGTTGATTGCGGATCGCGATCCGGTTGAATGAAAAGTTGTATACGGCATTCAATTGCTGAACCCGTACATGTACAAATGCGTGCGCGTATTCGCGATGATTGCGGAACATCTTCATACTCCATATGTTAGATGCAATAAACAAAAAACTCCAGCGAACCTTACGGCTGGCTGGAGCGTGTATGTGCTCATATTACTCGTTGAGATAAAGAAACTCAAGGGTCAGGGTGGGGATAAACTCATTTATACCCTTTGCGATTTTGTGGATAGCAACGACCTAAAGCTCAGGTAGAGATTTTCCCCGATCTCCAGTAGGATTGGGCTGGGATCTTGCTGCGTGTGAATATCATTTCTCCGCGGTATTATGGTATGTGGCACACGCAGGGCTTTGAGTAGATCAACATTCTGTTTCTCATGCTCCTCGTATCTCACATTATTGATAACATACCCCCGTACCTTTCCGCCAAATTTCTGAATAATTTTCTGAATGTCAAACATTTGAGTTACTGGCCCGAATTCTGGTGTACACACTAAAATAAATACTGCCCTTCTCATCATCCTGGCTACTGAAACAATATCTCTTGAGTACGTATCAATACTTTCAAAGTACTCGCCACTTATATAATCTGCAACATCAGACCACCTCAATACAATTGAGGCAAAAAACTGTGTGCCCCGTTTCTTGAGATTGTGAAGCGTCCGCACCATACTATCCGTATGCGACAACAATCTTTCCAAGCCCGCCGTGGGTTCCACATCAAGAATAATATTCTTGAATTCCTCACTTTCCAAAGTAGAGAGAACCGTAACCAATACTGTAAATTTATGAAGCGCAGAGATGTCAATCGGTACCCCGAAGAATTCAAGTAGCGCATCTGCAAGGGCAATCAGACCGAAATGACCTGGAAATTGTTCGAAATACTGATTGAGTTCAAGACCTTCTCTCTTTACCTGCAGAACGTTTTTGTATTCTGGGTTTTCAACGATTACAATAGATAGGTTTGATTCTATTCTGTGAATCGCATTCGCGGGCACCGCAATGTCGCCTCCTATACCCAGGGTATTAGTTACACTGTGCCCTCCATCACAATCAATCAAAAGTGTCCTCTCGCCTTTCCGAGCGAGAGCGAGCGCGAACGACGTCGCTGAAATGGTTTTACCCACTCCGCCTTTGCCACAAAAAAAGACCATTTTCATGTTAAAGAGCTCCCTTCTGCAATGGTATCAATTTCGCTACTGCTACAAAAATACAGTAATTAAACCTAGTGTGCAATATACAAAAAGCGATTATTGCTGTTTCTGCCCCACATAAAGAAAATAAGAGCCGCCCATGTATTCCTTGTAAAGGACTTCCGCAAACAACCCATTGAGTTTCACCCGTAAATTGCACTCTTTGACCCTAAAGATTTGATGGAGTATTCTCACGAAGAAGTTGAGAAAATATAGTGGAAAACTTTTATAAAGTTGCGCATCAATAACGGCGATCTTGCCGCCGTGTTTTAATGCGCGGTAAGCACCGGCTATCGCCTGCTCATAATCAGGGATAACCGAGAGACCAAGCATACAGATGACTGCGTCAAACTCTTTATCAAAATTGACTCGTGATGCGTCGAGCTGTTTAAATTGTATATTTTCGTCCGGGAATCTTCTCGCTTGATCTCTGGCAAGTTTTAGCATCTCTGTTGAAACGTCCGTACAAAGAATAAGCCCAGCTGGACCGATTTTTTCTGCTAAAAGTTTGAGCGTGTCCCCGGGACCACATGCAAGCTCGAGAACCTGAGAAGACACTTCAAGCTCAAGAGTATTTACCGCATCTCGTAACATTCTTGCGTGCTGACGGGGAAAATTTATTTTCCTCCAGAAAGAATAGAAGTGCCTGAGAAAGATTGAACTGTAATCCTCGTTCATTTTCTTGACTAATTTTTGCAATACGATTTACCGAAACCTTGGCGCTCGTCTTGGAGTGTTGCGGCTGCTTGGATAGCGGGAACGGGAATTGCCAAAGGCCGGGCGAGGCGAACCGCCGACAGGACGAGGAGCGTTTGAGAACCGGCGCGGGGCATGTCTGAACGACCGTCCAGTCGGGCGTGGTTCGTAAGCGCTTGGCGCGTGGAGTTTTTCCGGGGGGAGTTCCGGGAGTTTTGAGACCGAGATGAGGGTTCGCAGAAGTCGTTCAATGTCGCGGACGGCTGATCGCTGGTCGGGCGTAGCAAATGAGATGGCACGGCCCTGCTCGCCTGCGCGGCCGGTGCGGCCGATGCGGTGGATGTAATCTTCTGGGTTATCCGGAATGTCGTAATTGATGACGAGTTCAATGCCGGCAACGTCAATCCCGCGCGATGCAATGTCGGTCGCAACCAGCACGCGAAACCTGCCTGTCTTGAATCCCTCAAGCGCTTCCCGACGCTGCGCCAAGCTGCGATTGGAGTGGATTTCTGCGGCGCTATGCCCCATATCGCGGATCGTCTTGCAGATTTTTCGCGTGCCGTGCTTGGTGCGGGAAAATACCAGTACGGCTCCGCGGTATTCGGAAAGCAGTTTGTCCAGCAACCGGTTTTTTTCCTCGCGCTTTACCACAAAGAGCTCCTGTTCAACACGTTCCGGCACGGCTCCCGGAGGCGCTACCTCCACGCGAAGCGGCAGCTTCATATGCTTGGTTGCCATGCGCACAATGTCATCGGGCATGGTCGCGGAAAAAAGCATGGTTTGCCGGTCTGTGGTAAGTTTTTCAAAAATCTTTTTGAGCTGCGGGGCAAAACCCATATCGAGCATCCGATCCGCCTCGTCAAGCACCAAAATCGAGACGTGCTGCAATGACACAGTTTTTTGTTGCAGGTGGTCGATCATGCGCCCGGGAGTTGCAATGATGATCTGCGGATTTTTTGCCAGTGCGCGAATTTGCGACCCCATAGGCGCGCCGCCGATCAGCACTGCGGTGCGCACTCCGAGACCACCACCGATTTTTCGCAATGTTTCTTCCACCTGAAGCGCCAATTCGCGCGTTGGCAGAAGCACCAGTCCCCTTGCCTTTTTTGATTCAATCAGCTGAATCATGGGAATGCCAAACGCGAGCGTTTTACCAGTGCCGGTCTGGGCAATGCCGATCACATCCTTACCCTCAATCCCAATCGGAATAGCCCGCTCCTGTATGGGAGTGGGTGTCGTGAACTGAAGATGTGCAAGCGTCTCAAGCAGCCGGGGTGCAATGCCAAGTCCGTGAAAGCTCCCTGAAGTCGTTTTAGGATTCATGTATGGTTATTTTCGTCTGGTAGGAAGAGAGCCAATCCATCACCCGTTTGCGGTGCTTATCTACTGACCATCCGGCCTTACCCTTAAAAAGTGCCGTGTGCGTAATCCGAAACTGCTCAAGCGCCTCCGGAGTCGCACGCGGAAAACCAGCCGGGATAGTTTTATTGTATGCCTCAATAAACTCCAGCATGGGGGTCTTGGCAATATTCGCTTCCGACTCAAAACTTTTGCGCTTCATAATACTTCCATCATACAATAAATCAGAGAAAAAATCAAGCAGCGGTACCGTAGTCATTCATTCTTAACAAAGTTATGACGATCGTCAGATAATTGTTAAGAATCAAATCAGAATCATCTCTATGAAAAGCCTTTCAACCTGCGCATCAGATTGTATGCCCGATAGAGAACGGGTCTGATGGGAATGTCTATATTTCCGATGTATGAAAATTCCTGGCCGCGGAACTGGCGCTTGAAGTTGGTGAGCGTGGGCCACCGCACCTCGTCAATGCCGCCAAGATCGTAATACTTCAGTCCTCTTTTTTTTGCCTCGCACATCGCCACCCAATGCAGGTACGTCGCCGCTTTGGAGCGAAGCGCATTGGCGTTTGCCGCGCCATAGAGATATGTGGCGGTATTGCCGAAGAAAAGCACAAAGTTCGTTGCAGCGGGCCTGGCGTGTTCGTATGCGCAAAACGTGCCAAGCGAGAGACGGGCAGGGTCATACCCATCAACAACCGAAGGTACTGCTTTGATCAGCGCATTAAAATACTGACGCTGCGGATAGACGTTTTTTCCGCTGTTGCGCCGGATGGTTGCCCGAGCCATCGAAAAGAAAGTGTCCCAATCAGTTTCAGTCGCGTTGCGTTTCAATTCAGCAGTCACGCCGCGCCTTTCCGCCCTACGGATATTCGAACGGGTGGACGGATGGAAACTTTTCAGGATATCCTCTTCGTTATCCGTTTCTAAAGAAATCGTGTGATTGAAACGGGGCTGGATATAATAGCACGGGATTTTAAAACCGTGGCGAGATAAATCGGATGCAACCGATGCAAGCGGGGGCTCCATGCGCATAAAGATCATACCGGGAAAATTCTGTTTCTTGATCCATGCGTGTACGAACCGGAAGACATCAAGAGAACCGTTTTCTCCTGCGGCGTGCGCAGCAATCACCGGGCCGCGCGGCATGTATCCATACGAAAAATTCAGTGGAAGAGGATGGCGCACCAGCGTAAACGCGGCAACTGGATTGCGAGCGTCGATCAGGAAATACCGTTCAATCTTTCTGCCAAGATTTTCTTGAAACGTTCCCCATTCCCACGTTTGCATAAAAGCC
Source organism: uncultured Candidatus Saccharibacteria bacterium (assembly GCA_964371935.1). Taxonomy (GTDB): domain Bacteria; phylum Patescibacteriota; class Minisyncoccia; order Sungbacterales; family HO2-52-23; genus JACQRW01. The sequence goes on from CAYJOT010000032.1 coordinate 5,909, forward strand.
CCGACCGGAGGGTAATGCTTTTTTACAAACTGGTTCCAGTCGGCTTTATTTTCAGGATTGACGCGACGTATTTCCATGATTCAATGATTTTAAACTCTATCGGATACGGTTGAAGGTCACCGCATCTCCGATATGGATATTGTTTCGCTTCATAAATCCGGCGTTGACTTCAAGAACATACTGGACCGGGCGAGCAGGGGTATAGAAAACGGGATAGAGCGGATCGAATTTTGGGGAAACATTTTCGTCTGCGTCAATAACCTGATTGTCGTCAATCCATATAATATCAATGGGAAAGCGCATATCTGGCATCCAGAAACGGTATTTTTCGGGATGGTCAAAGAGAAAAAGCATTCCCCGATCCGCCGCAAGAGAAACTCTTCCCGAAAGACCCTTTTGAACCGCAGCGCTGCTTGTTGCGATTTCGACCGGAATTTCCGTCATGCCGATCCGCACCGAAGAATATGTCTGATCCGGCACAATCGTCTTCTCTAAAGCCGCGGAAATCGGAGGTATGGCAACCTCCGAAGAAAGCTCCTGGCGGCCGATAAACAAAAACAAGACGCCTGCCACAAGCGCCAGTCCGACAAAAAGCCCTATAAAATCTTGAATTTTACTCTTGAATCTCACCGCAGATAGTATAGCAAAAATCGCCCATCGATTCAAACGAGCCAAAGACGACCCTTTAGGGCTTCTTTACTACCCGGTGGATATCCGGCACTTCAAGCCCCAGCGCCCATGCGGAAAATCCATGCAACTGATAGGCAGCGATCAACTCTACTTTTTTCGTGATGCTCTTTGCATTTTCATACCAGATGATATAGTTTTTTTTCTGAAAGGTGTACGTGATAAACGGCGCCTGCTCAATCGCGCTGTATCCATATTTAACCTTCCGGGTGGCCAGTACGGTCTTGATATTTTTATAGCCGCCGATCCCGACTAATTTCTCGCGTCCCGTGTCCCATCGCCATGTGTAGAGCGGAATCCCGAGCGACAGTTTTTCCTTAGGGACAAAGAGTAGGCTGTGTTCAATCACCTGCTTTACCCACGAGTAACGCGCAATCGGCCCCTTTGATTCCGGATCGTCATATGACATCACGCTGATAAAATCAGAGTTGGACGCAAGTGCGGCATAATCATACACGCCGATCACGCGCTTCCAGAGGTCTTTGGGATAATCATCCGGATTTTGCGAAATCTGCGCCACGACCGCAACGCTCACCACCAGACCGTTTTTATGCATCTCATCCCCGGCCCTTTTCACAAACGCCGAATACTTATCGCGGTACGATACATCCATCTGCTCAAAATCAAACTGCCATCCCCAGTACTGCCGGTCGCGCGCCTCCATAATAAGCGCGGCAATCACACTATCCTGTTTGAGCGGATCGTCGAGCAGCGCGTGCGCCGCGCCTTCGTTAAACCGCTTGTTGGTTATGAGCGGCATGACCTTGATCTTATTCTTACGTGCAAATGCCAGCAAGTCATCACCAACGCTGCCACCAAGCTTTCCGTCCGCATCCAGCGTATATGACTGCGGCGCAAACACGTCAATTGATTTCGGATGGCTGAAAAAAGATTTTTTTGCCGTTTTCCCGCCTGAATAATAAAACACCCGCACATACGAATACGGCTTTGGTTTTGCAAGAGCGCTCTCTGCATTCCCGACGAGAAGAACCCCAATAACGACCAACAGAAAAGTCATTCGACGGTATTGAGACATAACATTATCATAACATGCTTTCAAAACTTCTGTTATACTAACATCATGCGTCCAT
>CAYJOT010000033.1:0-6885 GCA_964371935.1 uncultured Candidatus Saccharibacteria bacterium
ATAAAAAGAAAAACTTTGTGCATCTTTACGGGCATAAACGCATTATACTATAGGTGTTGCTTCATAAGGGGATCATAACACGCGAGGAGTGAGGGAGACAAGAAGAGTTATGCACATATTCAAATTATTCCGCCTCCTCCGCGATCTGTATATGACCTGGATTGGACGGCAGCGCCGATTTCCATAGAGGGAAAATGGATAGGGATGACAAGACAACATCATTGCGCGAGTTAAAGAATTCACGTACGGAGCCCTGCTTTTTGCCACTCAATGCGCGGGCCAGATCGTTGCGCTGAATCTCGGTGAGGGGCTGTTTTGTTTTGATACTTCCCTGCATGAGCGCATCGGCGCGGCCCCGGTCGAAATTCAGCGTGCGCACGGCGTACGTCAGGTTTACTGAATTGTCCACAAATATTTTGGTGTTGTCTTGCGGCAGAAGCACGCCTTTGAGCAGCGCTATCACATCGTCTTCGTGAAAAACCAGAGTATCTCCTTCGGCGGTCGCGCGCACTATTAATTTTCCTTGTTCTTCAATCGTCTCTACTTTTACAATGCGAATTTCCTGGAGGCCGTCAGTAAAGCGCAAACCCGGAGGAATTTTTTGTTGTATCTGCTGCTTTAGTTCGTCATATACTTTCTTGGTCACCTGCTGCTGCGCCTGTTGCATATCCGCGTCGCTCGCGATTTTTTTCACGCCGCGGGAACCTCCGCTAAAACCGTTTTGCGCAACCGCGGTAAAGCCCTCATATTTGGGCGTACCAATGAATCCGGGAATCTTGAGCGACACTTGGCCGGAAAGATTTGCCTGCTCGCCCGGAACATCCGCGACAAGTTCGGCCTCAACCGACCGTGGTACCAGCTTCCCTTTCTCTAAAACAGCGCCGGGAATAACAACCGGATTCGCAAGCCGGAAAAGCGCGCCGGACCGCGTCAGAAATCTGGTCTGGCTGACTAAACGCTGGGGCGCTGTGCTGAATTGATTGGATATTTTGACCGTGCCGCGGCTGCGCGCTTCAATATACTGCGTCCCGCTTACGTTAACTTCCTGGGCGCTGGTTTGGGTAAAACGCAAATGCTCGGCCGGAACTGTTTTCTGTTCAGGAACCGATTGGGAAATTGACGTATCAAAAATAACTGATACGTTCTGAATGGTCGCAACCTCGATCTTCGGCTTTATTCGCACAGTTGCGCGGCTGAATACCGTTGAGACCGCAATCCCCGCTCCCGCGATCAGCACCGCTCCCGCTATAGCACCCCACAGCGCGGATCGCCGAACCGACGAGTGCCGTACCGGAATATGCTCAGAAAAGGTCGGGACATTTTCGCTGCCGACAGACACGCTGGGCTCCGCAGAGATTTCCACGGATGGCGAATAGGAATGAACCACCAGTTCCTCCACATGCTTCTTTGCCTGGGCTTTGCCCGCCGGACGAACCCGGATGCCATCAGCTATTCTTTTGTGTGAACTATCGCTCATCATACAATTACTTCGTGATGCATCCCGTAGCATACCACTGATGCAAGCCCCACGTCTTCAGGACCTTGCAGAAATCCCGGCGCCGCGCTGTCGGCAAGCAAGGACTTCCCTTCCAGTACGGTTACGCGGGGAGTTGCATTATACGAAAGAGTTTTCAGCCACTGGCCCTGCTCGACATACGAACGCAGTTCAGGGACATACGCGCCGCCACCGCACAGATACGTCTCACCAGTAAGCGGGCCGGACGGATACAGGAAATCAAGGCTGTCGCGAAAACACCGACTCCATAGTTCCATATCTTTGGACCGTATCTTTGCCTTTGTCCCAATCCTCTCCTGTGCTACATGGGAAACTCCGAACGGAAAAGAGACCGTTTGTACAAGCATGCCTCCTTTGAGCATAACAAGCATAGTGGTAGTGCCGCCAATGTCGATCAGGAGGGCATCGCGCACGTTGAGCCGATTGGCCAGCATTTCCCGATACACTGACGCCAGAGGGATAAATTCGATGGGCACTCCTCCAAGCATGTGCTTCATCTGGGTAAGCAGCGTCCCAATCTCGGATGGAAAGTAAGACACAAGCGTCAGAAATCTGATGTCGCGGCATGTTCCTCCGAGCGTAAAAAACGAAGGTTGTATATTAGGCCGTAGAGCCTCCGATGGGATCGCATAGCCGTTGATCTCAATGCCGACAGGAGTCGCGATCATTGCCATATCTTCTTTCCCATGCTGCTCAAACAGGCGGCTGAAGTATTCTACCATATCTTTCTGGCTTATGCGCGTCTTTCCGCCCTGCAAGACGGTAGACTCCACATTCCATTGCTCAACGTGATACTCGGCAAGACTGGTCCCGAATCCGGCAATGGTTTTCGCAGGAATGCGCCCAAACTCTTTGATCACGCCCGCAAGCGCATTGTGGAGTTCTCCCACGATCCGGCTTGCGGTACAGGCGGGCGGCATCTGAACCGCGATGCGCTTGTGCGTTTTCAGAAGCAAACCTTTGCTGGAAACCTCATACGCCAACCCCTTGATGATCCGCGAGCCCACATCAAGCACAACCATAAGATCTGATTTTTCCGTATGCAAAAAAGACATGCCTTCAGTATATCAAAAAACTGCTTTTTATTCCACTACGCCACGAATCCGCCGCACACCCGCAGACGACGACTCTTCCTTGGTAATGCGAAAACGGCCGACTTCATTGGTATGGCTGACATGCGGGCCGCCGCACAGTTCTTTTGAGTATACTTCGTTCGTGTTCGGATCAAACATGGTATATACCTTTACGCGAGCAGGGTACTTTTCATGAAAAAACCCGAGTGCGCCCTTGGCAAGCGCCTCCTCATACGACATCTCCTCCCACTGCACCGTGAGATTTTTTTTGATCGCGTCATTCACCCATTGCTCCACTTTTGTGAGTTCATCCAGCAAAACCTTGCGCGGAAACTTAAAATCAAACCGCGTGCGCTCAACCGTAATGTCAGACCCGTCCTGCCGAACACTGGAACCTAGAATCGTGCGAAGACCGGAATGCAGAAGATGTGTTGCGGTATGCAGCCGCGTTACTTTTTCCACCTCGGATTCGTCGCGGATCGTGACCTCCCCGGTCTTCATATACAACCCATGCCCCCCGAATTTTGCAATTGACCCGGCGCGGGAGATTTCCTGATGTTTTTTGAATTCCTCCTCAAATTGTTCACGCGTAATATGCTTCTGGAAATCTTTAATAACATCAAACGGAACTCCATATGTCTCATACAAACGAAAAGCCCCTTTTACATCTATATGACCTGCACTTTCAAGAAACGAGATGCCCTTCTTAAGAACTTTTGAGAATTTCAAATCTTCTTCGTTATACACTGTAATTGCTGTATCTGAATCGAGCTCGGGATATGAAGTCCCGTATTCTTTTTTTATCACAGAAAACATCACTGCTGGATTAATATCCCAAACAATCACGCGGCGCATAAGACGACGTAAAATATACCCCCGATCTTTATTAGACGGACGCACGCCGTCGGAAATTAAAAAAATCATTGCGCGAACATGATCCGTAATCACACGTACCCGCTCTGAAGTAAGCGGTATCACTCCTTGATGAATCTCTCGCATCATACCTATAAAAAGATCCGTCTCAAAAATGGTAAGAGTTTTCTGCACACACATGACCAGCCGTTCAAGGCCCATGCCCGTATCTACCCCTGGCGTTTCCAGTTTCTCCAGTTTTTTTCCGGAATTTCCCGCAAGCAATTCCTCGCGCGAGCCGTTGAAAAAAAACTCGTTGAACACGATATTCCAAATCTCAATATCCTGCCCTGCTCCGTTTTTGCAGTAAATTTCCGTGGTCGGCCCGCACGGTCCGGCGCTGCCGGTGGGACCCCAGAATACATCTTCCATACCCTCCTCCCGGATATCGCCCACGCCCAACGATTTCCAAATTTTGCGCGATTCCTCATCTTTTGGCACGCCGATATCTTCCTTGCCCTGAAAAATTGTAACGTACGATATCTCAAGTCCCATTTCTTTAGTCAGAAACTCATGCGCCAATTTAATCGCCTCCTCCTTAAAATACCCGCCAAAACTGAAATTGCCCATCATTTCAAAAAATGTCAGATGCCGTTCATCCCCCACCTCGTCAATATCGGACGTGCGAAACGATTTTTGAATTGATGCGATATTTTTCCGTCCGAAATCCCTTATCGGATCGGCCTCGCCCATATAATATTTTTTAAACTGCTGCATACCTGCGGTTGTCAAAAGCACCGACGGGTCATCGGGTATAAGCGAAGATGACGGCACTATGGTATGATCGTACCGCTCAAAAAACTCAAAAAATTTTTTACGGACTTCAGAGGATTGCATACTCCTATCAAAACAAAAAAAGCTATGAAAGTCAAAGGCGCACAAAAAACTCGCCGCTCTCTATGAGTGGCGACTGCTTGAATTCATTCATTATTGCCAAAAGTCAGCAAGTATAGCGAGGGGCTTTAGCTGCTTTAATTTCTTAATGGCCTGTTGTTCCAATTGGCGAATGCGTTCACGAGTCAAGCCAAGTATATCGGCAATTTCCTGCAATGTGTGGGGCTGTTCCGATTCCAAACCATGACGCAGACACAAGATAACTGCTTCGCGCTCTGTCAAACTGGCCAGACAGACGGTTATCGCTTCCCGCAATTCGTCTTCGACGAAGAGTTCGTCGGGCCTAAACGCTTCAGTATCTTCGAGAACATCAATTAAAAATAGACCGTCTTCCGTTCTCGCCTCCTCAAGACGTACGATCGAATGTGTTGCCGTTTGCAGCTCTTCAACATACTCGAGTTTCCAACCAAGTGCAGCGGCAATCTCTTTATTGTTGGGAAACCTCCCATACTCGCCCCGGAGATGAGCGACTGTTTTTTGCAACTTGCTCTTGTGTTGAACCACGTAGCCTGGCAGGCGAACGGTGCAATGCTGTTCGGTAATGGCACGGCTGATGGCTTGGCGCACCCACCAATGCGCGTAGGTGACAAATTTCAATCCCCGGCTTGGCTCAAACTTATCAAACGCGTGCATCATGCCGATATTGCCTTCCTGGATGAGATCAAGAAACGGCACGCCCAGACCCCGATAGCGCTTTGCCACACTGATGACCAGACGCAAATTGGCGCAGATCATATCAGCCTTGAGTTGCTCCTGATACTCTTTCGCTTGTTGGTACAGGGCATATATGGCGACGAAAGTATCCAGCGGATGAAACATCAATAATACAAGCGCCTGAAATAGAAGACGCGTGAGTGCTTTTGCACACTCAATATTATTCCAAAGCGTCTGCTCATTGGCGCGGCTCAATAGAGCAAATTGCCGCACATCGTCGAAATACCGGACGACTATATTATCCAAATCCTCATCAAATTTCAAAGAATCCTCTTCTGAGACAGACTCGGGAATCAAATCAAGATCTTCATCAAACGCGATCAGGTCGGCTTTTTCTGACATGGCGTGTTCCTTTCTTCTCTTCTTAAAGAACCTGTGGGTTTATCTCCTATAATACAACAATCTTAGTGATCGCACAAGTTTCCAAGTGTGGGTTTGACTTACTTGATTATCCCGCCTCCCAGCATCTCATCACCGAGATAAAAAACAATGGATTGCCCGGGCGTGACCGCGCGTTGTGGTTCGGCAAAAAAGACATGAACCCCTCCATCTGTTTTTTTCACCATACATTTCTGCAGCGCCTGCCGATATCGAATTCGTGCTTCACATTTCAGTGGAAGCTTTGGCTCCTTACCGGAAATCCAGTTTGCGTCCGAGACCGCAAGTTCATTTGAAAAAAGTTTTTCATCATACGGCCCTTCGGCAACCACGAGCGTGTTTGTTTCCGGCTTCTTCTCCGCAACATAATACGGGATCCCGCCGCCGATCTCAATCCCGTGGCGCTGGCCGATGGTGTAGAACGAAAGCCCATCGTGCTCGCCCACTACTTTGCCCGCAGTTGTTATCACCGACCCGCGCTTGACCGGAATGTACTTTTTCAAAAACTCGCCCATATCAATCTCGCCGATAAAACAAATCCCCTGCGAATCCGGCTTGTCCGCATTGGGCAGTCCCAGTTTTCTTGCCATAGCCCGCACCTCCGGCTTTGTATACTCGCCGATTGGAAACAGACAGTGCCACAGCTGCTCCTGCGTGAGCGTCCACAAGAAATACGACTGGTCTTTTTGCGCATCTTTGGCAATTTTCAATTTACAATTTTCAATTTTCAGTGAATTTTCAATGCGGGAATTTTGTAAACTTTTTCTTTCTTCTTTTAGAAATTGGAAATTGGAAATTGGAAATTCCGGCTCTAGCCGGACATAATGCCCGGTCGCGACAAAATCAGCTCCCCGCTCAAGCGCGCGCCGCAAAAAAACGCCGAACTTGATCTCGCGGTTGCACATCACATCCGGATTTGGCGTGCGCCCTGCCCGATACTCGGCAATCATATACTCCACCACCGCCTGCTTGTACTCCTCCGTTAGGTCCCACGTCTCGAACGGAATCCCCAGATGCGCCGCGGCCCGCATCGCATCGTACCGATCCTCTTTGAACGTACACGGAATCTCCGGATCCCCCCACATCTTAATATGCACGCCCCGAACGTCAAATCCCCTATTCATGAAGAGAGCTGCCACAACCGACGAGTCAACTCCACCGGACATCCCGACAAAAATCCTCCTTCGTTCCATGTCTACTTTTTTGCTTTAAGTTGTTTTCGGCTTTCCGCTGTTTGCAGACCCGCCTGCCGGCGAGGCAGGTAATTTTTTGCGGAAACCACACTCCTGCCGATTTCTTTTTCTGTTTGTTTCCTGGCGTTTCCGGCAACGCTTCCACCTCTTTCCGCCACCTTTTTATTTTTTACCAATGTATCCGGCTTTTCTTGCTGGGAAATTT
>CAYJOT010000034.1:0-6825 GCA_964371935.1 uncultured Candidatus Saccharibacteria bacterium
CGAAGGCGGCATATTGCGTTTTACGAGCAGACATCCTATACTTGTGGTAGAACTTTGAAAACAACGCTCATACATACACATAGAAAGCGAGGTATGGTATGCCAGTGAACAAGGGTGGTTCTCCGTGGGAATTGCGCAGTCGTGGTCTCAGAGATAGTCTGCGGCACGATCAACGTGTCAAAGAGGCTATTCGTAAAAACTTGCGGGAGCTCATTGCCGAAGAAGCTATTATTAGCTCGGATGGTCGCAACAAGAGGGTGAAAATTCCATTACGCTATCTTGAGCAATATCGTTTCAAGTATGGCTATCCGCAAGACGGTGTTGGGCAAGGAGCCGGCAACCCCGGCGATTTGCTCGGCCAGCGAAGCGGCGACGGTAATGGATCAGGAAGCGGTCTTCCGGGAGACGAACCCGGCCAGCTCACCTACGAAGTGGAGTTGCTCCTCGACGACCTAACTCAGATGATGCTCGAAGATATGGCTCTGCCTTGGCTTGAAGAAAAGCCGGAACGGCAGATTACTACCATATCGCATCGCCACACTGACGTGCGGCGCCACGGTTCACTCGCGAATCTTGACTTTCGTCATACAGCCAAGGCGAATCTGGCACGGAATGCAGCGCGCAAGGAGCCGGGATTTCACCATATTCATGAAAAAGATCTGCGCTTCAAAGTTTGGGACGATTATCAGGAGAAGCATGCGAATGCGGTGGTCTATATGCTTATGGACCGAAGCGGTTCCATGACAATCGAGAAGAAATATATTACCAAAAGTTTTTTCTTCTGGATGGTGCGGTTTCTGCGGTTAAAGTACCAGCATGTGGAGACCATCTTCATCGCCCACGACACCGAAGCGCAAGTGGTGCCGGAGCAAGATTTCTTCGCGCTTTCCAACAGCGGCGGAACAAAATGCTCCTCGGCGTATAAAGTTGCTTTGGAACATATGAGAGAGCACCATCCAGCCAGCGGCTGGAATGTGTACTTGTTTCATTTTTCCGACGGCGATAACTTGCCGTACGACAACGTTGTTTGTAAGACCATTGTTGAAGACCTCCTTGTCCACTGTAATATGGTTGGGTATGGAGAAATCCATTACAGAGATGAGGCCAGCTTCTATGGCGGTACGGTTACGCCATACGCGCCCAGTACGTTACAATCCACATTGCAGCAGATCAGTCATCCCCGGCTCTTGAGTGTAACCATCACTCATAAGGAAGAACTGTACAAAGTATTACAGTCTTTCTTACAGCCAAAGGAGGCCGTTGCTATATGAGTGTTTTATGTTATAGAAACAGTTGCGGACAATCAAAGGGTTGTCTGCATTTCCTTTCGGGTGGGATTATACAACCCTGCTCGAACATTTTTTTCCGCCAAAGGCGGATCCGCCTTTGGCGGAAAACGGAACTGACCGCCTCCGCCAAATAATATATGCTACTCCATACGCGCTTGCGATGCCGATCAGCAGGCCTCCGATGATGTCTGACGGGTAGTGGATGCCTGCGATTACGCGGCTGGTCGTGATGAAGATGGCCGCGAGGAAAAGTACCGTACCCCATTTTTTGTTATGCAGATAAACACCGGTCGCGAGGGCGAAGAAGAATGTGGCATGGCCGGAGGGAAATGACCACGCGCTGTCAGAGAGCAGCTGATGCACCTGCAAGGTTGCGAATGGCCGGGGGCGATGGTAAAAAAAGCGTATCAGTTCGGTAATGCCGAGACGCGCGATAAGGGCGGAGATGATTGATATCCAAAAAACAGTGAGGCGATCACGCGCCCACCACGTCGTTATCAGAAAAAGAACAACCACGACATACGCAAGATATTGCGCGAGAAAAATGATCAGGAGATCAAGAATATATGATCGGCCTGCGAAGTTATTGAGCGCAAAGAAAAGCGATGTGTCGAGAGTCATGCCAGAAAATAGAGATACATTATGCACCGCGCAACTGCCTGCGCTTCTGATACCCAGTGAGAACTCGGCCGAGCTCCTCTTCGGAGAAAGCCGGCCAGAACGTTCTCGTAAAGTAAAACTCGGCATTGGCCGTATCCCACATCATAAATCCCGAGCTCCAGTGCGCCCAGTCCGGTTCCTCTTCTCCGGTGCGTATCACCAGATCAACCGCAGGCAGGTCAGCCGTCCACAGCCGGTCTTTCACGTTGTCGTATCGGATAGCAGGCAGATGGTCTTTTGCAAGTCGCTCTATGGCGTCAGTCATCTCGGCCCTGCCGTCATATCCGAAGAGAATAGTGAGGTTTTGTCGGGCAAAAAGTCCGGTTTTGGCTTCAAGGCCGGCAATCGCATTCTCGAGTGCCTTATTCTTTACGATTTCTCTGCCGCGGCCGAGTACGCGAAAACGAGTCTGGTTTTCCCGTAATTCCTCAAAAAATGAATCTTTTTGGATATGCTCGGTAAAAATTTTTACGAGCCACTCGATCTCAATCTTGGAGCGTTTGAGCAAGTTATCTTCCGATGCGGCCCACAAGGTCAGAAAAGGTATGCCGCTTTTGAACGCGGCTCTCGCAATAGTTTGAAACTGGGCAGCGCCTGCCCGATGGCCTTCCCATGGAAGCAGTCCTTGTTGTTTTGCCCATCGGCGATTTCCATCGGGAATAATGGCAAGATGCGACGGGAAAGGTGCGTGCATATCGGTTAAACGTCTTGAATGCCTGACAAGGTCACTTTTTCTTAAGCTGGCTTTCCATATACTTGCGAAACGCATCAACGACTGATGCCCGCAGGGACGGGGAAAGATCGTCCATAGCGTTTTTCAGGCTTTGCGGTCCGGAAACGGCAGAAGTGCTCGTGGCCTGATTCGCAGGCCGTGGCATTGGTACAGCGCTGCCCGGCCCAGATCGCGAGTCAAACATTAATTGCACTTCCTGGCAGTTGCCGGGAACGTCCGCTCCAAGCGCCTCTACTCGGCATTTCTCTTTTGTATTTTCACGGTCTGATCCTTTGAAGAATTGCCCCATGCCCTTGGGCGGCTCCATTGGTTTGAACTGGATTCCAGGAATCTGCTGGGATACTTGGCCGAATTGCTGTCCGGTAAGATCAAAGAGCGCGGCGTATATCTCTTCTTTTATGTCTTGTCCCTCTTCAATCATTCTGATCAGAGTTTCCGAGTCTACGCTTGGTTGGCTAAGGATGTCTTTGATCTCGGCTATCTTTGCGCGCGCTTCAACTATTAAACTTTCCAGTTCCGCGGTGTCTTCTTTCTGTTTTTTAAGGCGCGTGATCTGTTTGTCTATCTTGACAAGCTCGCGATCTGCCTGTTTGAGCATTTGCTTGCTATTTGAGACCATGCTAAAAGTCTGCTGCCAACCGCCGATCTCATGGAACGCATCAAAGACCCTGTCTTTCAGAATGTCCATAGCATCTTCCGGGTTGTTATTTTGCAATGCCTGTCCCGCATCGGCGATACCCTGTACAATGGCATCAACCGATTTCTGCCATCCGGTCAGAACCGAGTCAACGTTGATTTTCATGCTTTTGGCCCGCGTCTGGGCGCGTGCAAGCGACGTTTGCTGCTGTTTGAGCATCCGGTTTGCCTCCTTGAACATGCGCGGAAGCTGCGTGCTCATTTCGGCTTTCTGCATGCCTTCGTTGATGGTCTGCATCAGGTCGCTAAAGTCATGATCTCCCATCAGCGCCTCCATATCCTCCGGCAAGGTCGCGTTCTTCATCTTATCCACCAGCGCCTTGATCTGGTCTATGGCGCCCCGGACATCGGCCGGTATGATGGCGCCCTTGCTTTTTAACCCGGCGATTCTTTTTTCAATCATGGAAAGCTGCCGCTCCATCTGTGCGCTGCCGCGCTTCATATCGCCAAGCATGCGCTGTTGCTGTTGTTTCTGCCACTCTTCCATCTGTTTATTCATATTATTTTCATCGCCCATGTGCATACCCTGAAAATTCTTGTCATTTTGAAATTGGCCCGGCTGCTGAAAACGCGGGTCTTGCGGCAGAAACTGCCCGCCCATTTGGGGCTGGCTTGGCAACATGAGCTGCATAGAAGAGTGCGCCGCATCCGGAGCGGATAATGGCGGCGGAGGCAGTGTCTGGGCCAAAGCAACCCCGCCTGAAAAAAATAATGCAGATACTATAAAAAATGTCCTCTGTAGAGATACATGCATAGATGTATGATATTAATTGATAATCCCAAGTGCAAAACCAGTATACCTCTTTTTGCTTTTTATGAAAACCGATGTTATGCACAGACGAGTTGCTCCCTGCACCCGTCCACAGCTTCATGCGGAGGAGGCTCCTCGTCAAATTCATCAGGATCAACCCCCGCGTCCTCTAATTTCTCTCCTTCCACAATTTTAATTTCCTCCGGGGTGAGGCCGTAGAGTTTATAGGTGAGCTTTGTATCAAGGTTTCAAACCAACTGATCACCCCTCGTCTCCACGATATAAACTTTGTTCACCTTATCCTTATTTTTCTCATCGGTAACGGTAAAAATGAAGTCCGGATATGTCTTTCCTTTTTTCCACGCTTGAATTCCGTAATCGTGTTTTACCTCGTTGCGATACCAAAAAAATAATCGGCTTTGTTCATCCAAAAAATATGCCACCGGCTTTTCCAGCCCTTCGGTGAACGAATCCTTCGCCACAAACTCAAACAAACTCATTTGCATTGGACTTCCGTCGGGGCGTCGCAAGTATTCGGTATTTGCTGGTACTTTGATTTTCTTAGGCAATTTGAATCCAATATCTTTACTCACCACCATAAAGCGAATTTTGCCTTGATATATCCACCTTCCTCGTTTTCAGCCGAGATATGCGTGTGCAAATCGCCAAGTCCTTCGCCTTCAAATGCTTTTCGTATTCCTTGGAGTAGATCGCTTGCTTCTTCGCGAAAAGCAAAAACATAGCTTTCATCAAGCAATTTTTCACCGGTCTTTTTCGCGTATGGCTGGCGCAAGATTCTCCCGACTAATTGCGTTAGCGCAGTTTTTGAATTCGTTTTATCAAGCACCGCAAGCACATAAGCAAACGCGCAATCCCAACCCTCCTGCAACGCCTGTTTCGTGATAGCGTTTCCACTGCCAGAAAAGTTTTTCCACCACCGGTTGGTATTTTCAAAACAAAATTTGGGACGTCTTTACCTAAGCCGTTTTTCTCGTTTTTGATAAGCATTAGTTAAATTAAATACTGATTTCAAACTATCCCAAGCGGCGATACTCGCATAGTTGATATTTCCGCTGTCTTGCTCTTTACGGACAAGTTCAAGATATTTTTTAATGCGTTCAAGCGATGTTTTTTGAAAATCCTTAAGTTCCATAATGTTTTTATTGGTCTGTGGATAACTCTTGATTTTTTATCCCTATCCATGTTACTCTTGATTTGTAGGAGCAATCCTACTAATTGTGCGGTCCCGCTCTCAAGGCGGGATTTTCGCTTTCTATATACTCTCTTTTGCCTGTATAAAATTTGCCGAAATCAATATACTTGTCCTTAATATCATACAGTTCGCTGGCTACTCTCCCGCGTACTCCGACGATGCCAATATTCTTTCCCTTTACCTTTAATCGCTCAAGCGGGGCGCACATATCCGAATCACCCGAGAAGAGCAAAACGGCCGTCAATTTCTCCATGTCGTCCAACATATCCATTGCCATTTCCACATCAAAATTACACTTTGGCTCTTCAATAACAATACCTGACTTTTGCAGCTCGTTTATCAATTCGTTAATTTTATCTTTCACGCCGCTATCAAACGAGGTAAGTGTTTTACGCTGGAAGAACATTCCTTCCTGAATCGTCTTGGGAATAAATTTCATCGGCTTCGTCCTCAAGATAGCTCCGGTCTTTTTGATTCTATTATGAAAAGCTTCCGAATTTTTCAAATCCCTTTCATTTTTTCCATAATACACTTTGACTTCTTTTACATTTGGAAAGGTAAATAGTTGTCCTATCATATCCTCAATTCTAAATTTCCAACCTAAAACGTCCTGCCAATGAAATATATTTGTTAGATCGAGGTACGCAAAAATGGAGGTCTCATTTTTGATCCATTCCAAATAGTCCTCGCGAACCATAAATTTGTTTTTAATATCTTGGGGGATATCCATATCTATTGCTTTTGATATATCTCAAACGGGAGTTGCGCAAAGTCAATGTTGTAGCGTTTGAGATGTTCTTGGTCTAGATATTTTGCCGGCGCGAAAACGAGTCGCTTTTTCCCTGTAAATTTGCCGAGAGTTTCGGCGCGCTCTAATGTCAACGCGGTGGATTTTAGATATTCCATATCCGGTTTATAGAGCAAATACACTTGGTATTCCTTGCTCTCACCGATAAAGCCGGTTTTCTCATTTACAGGACTTACGCACCCACCAAATCCAGCGTAGATAAGAGCATAGGTACGCGTTGAGGGTGGAAAGTCAGTTCTCGCTTCAAATCGTACCATGTTCTGTGTGTCTCCATGCGCGCTCTTTCTAAAACAACAAATGCCATGAGCGACATATAGACATGAGCAATCTGTGCGCGCAACAGAATCGTCTGACATTCATCCATGCCTAACTGATATTGCAGCATACGAAACATGGTTTCAATCGTCCATCTGGTTTTGTACTTCGCTAAAATCTCGGACTTGGATGCGGACAGATTGTTGGTGACAAAGTACTTGCCTTTCTGTTTTTCTTCAGTTGTGTGTAGAAAATCCAATGGTATTGCCGTAATCGCTTCAGAATCTTTTTGGCAGCATACCATGAATCAAATGTCACATATTCTGGCTCAAGTATATGGTTGCTCCAGCACCGCACGACCAGATTGAGACCTAACACCGACCTTTGTTCTTTTGAGCAGTAGACCCATGACAGATTTTC
>CAYJOT010000035.1:0-3058 GCA_964371935.1 uncultured Candidatus Saccharibacteria bacterium
AGCGAGAAACCTAGCACAAAGAAGACACTTGAGAAGAAAATGCTCCAGTCGCGAGGTGGCTTTAGCGAATTTGTAGTTTGATCAATATTTTCCATATTATTTTATGATAGCATGAAATCGGGGTTGAATTAGTGGGTCTTATCTTTCGCAAATGTCTAACCTATTTTGTGTTCAGATCCAATTTTTTTCTCCATCGGCGGCGTATATCGGCGCAAAAGCAATGAGTTGGTTACGACCGAGACCGAACTGAATGCCATGGCAAATCCGGCGATTTCCGGACGGAGCGTTGACTGGGATAAACTGAAGATCACCTGGCCGATGCCGCCGAGTTTTTTCAAGACAAGCGTCCATGTTGCGGGACGTCCGAATGTATGCGTGGTCAGAATCTGCGTGGTCACGAACAAATGCAGGCCACCGGCAATGGGAATGGCAATCACGTTGTAGATGAATGCCCAGAAAAGATTCTCCCATACTTTGATGATGGTCTTTCGCGAAAGCTGGATCGCGGTGACCACGTCGCGCAGATCGTCTTTGACCAAAATCACCTGGCCGGTCTGTACTGCAACATCCGTACCCGACCCGACCGCGATACCGACATCGGCCTGCGCCAGTGCCGGGGAGTCGTTGATCCCGTCCCCCACCATGGCAACCACTTTGCCTTCCTGCTGCAATTTTTTAATTACCTCTGCTTTTTGCTGCGGCAAGACCTGCGCCATGATGCGGTCAATGCCCACTTCGCGGGCTATGGCCTCGGCGGTTTTTGGATTGTCACCGGTGATCATAATAATCTCTTTGCGCATTTTTTTGAGCTCCGCAATCGCCTCTTTTGCATAGGACTTAAGCGTGTCAGCCATGGCAATAAGGGCCACGGGCTTGCTATCTATTGCGGCGTACACAACTGTTTTTGCCTGATTCTGAAGCTCCTCAACTTTGGTATGGAATTCCGAAACATTGATTCCAAGTTGTTCCATATAAGCATTATTGCCGATTGCTGTTTTCTTTTCTTCCACGGTACCGTGTACGCCAAGTCCGGCAACGGCCTCAAAATCTTTTACATCGGGTAAGGACACGAATTCGGCTTTTCCTTTTTCAACGATTGCGCGGCTCAACGGATGTTCGGATCCGGTCTCAAGGCCGGCGCTGATGCGCAACACGTCTTTTTCCGGCATATCGCCAATTGATATAAAATCGGTCACGACCGGCTTGCCAATGGTAAGCGTACCGGTCTTATCAAACGCGATTGCCGTGATCTTGTATGATTTCTCAAGCGCTTCTCCGCCTTTCAGAATAATACCGAATTTTGCGGCCCGGCCAATGCCGACGATGAGCGCGGTTGGTGTGGCAAGCCCCATGGCGCAGGGACAGGAGATCACGAGTACCGCAATCATCTTGGTTAGGGCCGAGCGGAAATCATCCGGCACTAAGAAAAAGTACCACATCGAAAATACCACAAATGAAAGCACGACCACTGCCGGCACAAAGTATTCGCTGATCTTGTCCACGAGATTCTGAATGGGCGCGCGCGTTGCCTGCGCCTCCTCGACCATCCGCACGATCTGGTAGAGCAGCGTTTCTTTGCCCACCTTGGTTGCCTGAAATTTTATCAGACCTTCCTGATTCATGGTAGCACCGATCACCTCGTCCCCCACGGTTTTCCCGACCGGATATGATTCGCCGGTCACCACTTTCTCGTCCACATGCGATTTGCCTTCTACAATGATGCCGTCTACCGGAATTTTTTCGCCCGGACGCACCACTACAATCTCGCCTTTTTTGATTTGGTCGATCGGCACGGTTGCCTCGCTGCCGTCCCGCATGACGTGCGCCTCGCGGGCCTCGAGTTTCAGCAGCTCTTTGATGGCTGCGGACGCGCGGCCCCTGGCCACCATTTCAAAATATCTGCCGAGCACGATAAACGAGAGCAGTGCGGCCGACGATTCCCAGAACGGATGATCAATGTTGAAAAAGAGAAATCCCAACATGGAGTAGAAATACGCGGCCGACGTGCCCAGTACCACGAGCACATCCATATTCGCGGATCCGACGCGGATCGCGGTAAACGAATTGCGGTAAAAGGGCCATGCGATCACGAACTGGATCGGCGTGGAAAGTATCCAGTAAAAATAATTGAGATCAATCGGAAACGGCGGACGTGCGATATCAACGAACGGACGTACGAAAAACTTCACGATCTGCGCGATGGTCCAAAAAAAATAGTTGGTCAGATACGCGCCGTATCCCATCAATCCCTGGCCGGCAAGCACCGGAACCTGCTGGTTGAGAAAAGAGAAAAGCTCATGCACATGCGTCACATTGAACATGTGGATCAGCATGTAGTAGAGAATAATAGGCCCGGACAAGACAAAACTCGCGATCACGCGGCGTCTCGCCCGGATGATCTGCAGCCGTTCTTTCTCTTCTTCCTCCGCAACAGTTCCGCCCTGCTCATCGGGCCGGATAATATCATACCCGAGCTTATTGACGAGCCCATCAATTTTCTCAAGCGATATCTTTGCCTCGTCAAACTCGACCGCGGTCTTTTCCGCCCCATAGTTTGTCTTGACCGAGACAACGCCGTCTTCCCGCCCCACTAATTTATCAATCAGCGTAGAACAAGACGCGCAATGCATCCCTTTGACTTTGAGAACGAGTTTGGTCATGTATCTATGATACCACGAAATATGATAAAGCCCTTCTTACTTATCCACACTTTTCGCGCATGCGTGCGACTGACAGAGACAAGAGTTTCCAGTATCTTCTTCTTAAGAACTTTCCTGTCTCCCTTTGATAAAGGAGGTCTTTCACATGATCAATATGATGGGCGGCCCCTCTTTTAATTTTAAGATCCGCGAAGTCTGCGCTGGATGTCTTTTCGATGGCCAATCGCGTAGAGTGTGATCTCGTCCGGCGTGCGAAAATAGAAAAACGCCCGGTAGGAGCGCGTAATGCGGAATGAAAACGTAATTGGTCTGCCTTTCATCTGTTTAAGATGCAGACGCGGATCGCGCCAATTAGTTTTCAGAATATCCTGCTGCTGGAGAAACAATTCTTGAATGTC
>CAYJOT010000035.1:3158-6424 GCA_964371935.1 uncultured Candidatus Saccharibacteria bacterium
ATCTCGTCAGGATTTTCGTACTCGTTGAGTGATTCCTCGGGTATTGCGAGGAGTGCCTGCGTAGCATCAGCAACAATGCGGCGTATCAGTGCGTCGGGCGAGAAGCCATATCGTAGCGCCGCTTTTTGTAAGCGTTCTGCTTGTGTCTTTGGTAGTGAGACCATAGAGTTAGTTTGCATAATGAATTTATAATAGCGCATATACAGATGCTGTCAATACTTTAGTTGACGTACTTGCGTAAACTGTATATGATAGTAAAGGAAGAGGCGAGCGCATATCTTTATGAAATTCCTGCTCAAATTTGCGGTCAAAATAGTGCTGAATGCGGCGGTTTTGTATCTGCTCAACATATATTTGGCGGGGTTTACCGTGTATGGAGATTATACTTCTCTGCTCATCGGCGGAGCGGTACTGGCCTTTATCGGCATGGTGATCCGGCCGATTGTCCGTTTGGTCACGGCGCCGATCGTGTGGCTGACCCTCGGACTCTTTAATCTCGTCATCAACGCGGGACTTCTGTTGCTCGCGGATTGGATTTTGCCGCAATTGGAAATCCACGGGTACTGGACATTGCTCATCGCGTCAATTATTATTTCGCTCGCCAATTCGATTTTCTAACAAGTGGCATCGTCATCCTGAGTGCAGCGAAGGATCTCGCAGATAAGATTCTTCTCCGCCAACTGGCGGATCAGAATGACCTAAAAACTTATGTATATTCTCAACATTATTCAGATCATCGTAGCGATCCTGCTCATCGGAGGGATTTTGCTCCAGCAGCGCGGCGGCGGGCTTTCATCCGCGTTCGGCGGCAGCGGAACTTTTTACGGTACGCGGCGCGGCATGGAACGAAGCATCCTGTGGGCAACCATCATACTTACCGTAATCTTTTTCGCGACTGCCATTCTCAATATTTTTCTTTGGAGATAGCTCATGTATAGCGATCTTTTCAACAAGCTAAGGCGATACTGGAACAATTGGAAGTTGTTGACATTCCGTAAATTTTTCTACCTGCCGCATATACTTACGGTACGCGAAAAACGTTTTTTTGTTGCGCTCATGGTGGTTAGCATTGCAAGCGGCACAGCCTTTTTCGGGCGGATATTTTATGCAGTTACCCAGGCCGCTCCAAAAGTTGGCGGAACGTACCGCGAAGGAATCCTAAAAGAGCCAAGAACCATCAACCCTATTCTGGCCGTTACCGATGCGGATCGGGACCTGTCGCGTCTTGTTTTTTCAAGCCTGCTTACCTACGACGGAACCGGCGTACTAAAAACCGACCTTGCCGAGAACTATGAGATCAGCCAAGACGCCAAGAGCTACACTGTTATACTCAAGAAAAACGCGGTCTGGCACGATGGAAAACCCCTTGATGCCGACGATGTCGTCTTCACGATCCAGACCATCCAGAATCCTGCGTTCAAAAGCCCGCTCCGGCCAAACTGGCAGGGCGTGCAGGTTGAGAAACTCGATCGCTTCACGCTGCGCTTCACACTACACACCCCCTATGCACCGTTTATCGAAAATCTCACCGTCGGCATTATCCCCAAGCACATCTGGGAAAAAGTGTCGCCCGAACAGGCCGGGTTAAACGAACTTAATTTAAAGCCGGTCGGGTCCGGCCCCTATCGCTATGATTCGCTCAAACAGCAGACGGACGGAACCCTGACATGGTATCAGCTGACGCGCAATCCTAATTATTACCAACCAGGCCCGTATATCGGTACCATGGTGTTCTACTTTTTTCCAATCGAAGATGACTTGGTCGGCGCGTGGCGCAGAGGAGACATTGACGGATTCGGCCCGGTCACGCCGTCGCGCATTCCGGAACTCTCGCGCCGGAATTCCGTTATTCTTCCGATCAGGGTCCCGCGCATCTTTGGCATTTTTTTCAACCAGAACAAATCCAAGACATTAGCGGATCGCCGGGTGCGGCAGGCCATTCTGCGCGCGCTGAATAAAAAAGAGATAGCGCAAACCGCCGTTTCCGGAGGCGCGTCTCCGCTTGATACGGTGCTGCCCTGGCTTGCCGATGAGACCACGGCACAAAGCAGCGAGCTTACGTATAACCAGGAGGCGGCAAAACAATTACTCGCACAGGCAGGATGGATTGACCGGGACGGAAACGGCATCCGCGAGCAACAGGCAGCAACAATAATAAAAAATAAAAAGACCGCAGCAGCACCCGCATCAAAAGAGCCTGTCACGCTTCGTCTGACGCTCACGACATCGGACTGGCCGGATCTGCTCCAAACCGCGGAAAAGATCAAGGAGATGCTTGGCACGGTCGGCATTGATGTACAGATCGAGAAAAAATCTTTTGCGGACCTTGAATCATCAATCATACGCCCGCGCAATTTTGAAATGCTCCTCTTTGGCCAGGTCTACGGATATGAGCCAGATCCGTTCGCCTTCTGGCACTCAAGCCAGATTAAAGACCCCGGCCTCAATGTGGCGCTCTATGCCAACCGAAAAGCAGATGCGCTGCTTGAAGAGGCACGCCAGACCAGCGACCACGCGGAACGAAGCGAGAAACTGAAAAAAATTTCAGACGTTGTTCTGCAGGACACCCCGGCCGTCTTCCTCTTCTCGCAGCTCTATTTCTATCTTATTCCCGAAAATATACGGGGCGTGCAAATCACCAAGATTTCCCTCCCCGCCAACCGCTTCGCCGACATAAACGAATGGTACCTCAAAACAAAACGTGTATTGAGAAGATAAGGTTGTGGATAACGCCGTTTTTTCTTTTGCGGAAAGTCGGGTAGAATAAACGTATGGATATCTTAGCTGAACACGATCGCCAGCATCCTGTCTCACCGGCGCCGGTACGGCACACGGGCTTTCAACCGCAATCGGAATACGGATTTTTTATCCGTCTGGTCATACGTCTGTCCGGCGGAAAGATCGAAAACGGCCGACAGGCCAGCATTGTCCTGCTGGTTGCCGCCGCGGCCATTTTTTTGATCTCGCTCTTCATTTTTGCCCGTGCCGGCGGGTGGTTTTCTTCCGGATCAAGCAATCTTCGCGTACCTGTTGCAGGACCAGGAGATCCCCGATTCCAAAATCAAATACAGCCATGAGAAATAAAAATGGATTTACTCTTATCGAGTTGTTGGTGGTTATCTCAATTATCTCGCTGCTTGCAAGCATCGTGCTCGCAAGTTTGAATTCCGCCCGCGTAAAAGCACGCGATGCGAGGCGTGTCGCTGATATCAGGCAAATACAAACCGCGCTTGACTTTTTCTATGATCAATATGGGAGATATATTA
>CAYJOT010000036.1:0-4249 GCA_964371935.1 uncultured Candidatus Saccharibacteria bacterium
GTGAACGTGTCAGGATAGACAATAACGGCAACGTCGGCATCGGGACGACGAGTCCCTGGAGGACGTTTTCTACCGTTGGCACCGTCAGCCTCTCCTCCACCCTCACCAGTGCCACTACAGGCAACTACCTCTGCATCAATACCGCAAGCTTTGAAGTAACCTCAGGCACTACCTGTAGCGCATCCTCTGAGCGATTCAAAGAGGATATCTCAAACATCACCTACGGCCTTGATACCATCCGCACTCTTCGTCCCGTATCCTTCAGGTACAAGAAGGAGGTAGACCCCCGTGACCGATCCCGCAAGCTCGGCTTTATCGCGGAAGAAGTCGTGAAGTTGGTTCCCGAACTCGTGCCATTGGACAAGGAAGGCAAACCCGAGTCCGTAGACTACGCCAAGCTCGCACCAGTGCTCACCAAGGCCATACAGGAGCTTGATGCAAAGATCAATAACCTCAATCTCTCAGGAGGATCAACCCCGGATATGCTCACGGTCAAGAAAATAGCCTCATCATTGGGCAAATGGAGTATTGACGAAGACGGCACGCTCGTCACCACCAGGATCATCACAGACGAGATTATTACTAAGAAACTGACTGTGGGGTCTGCAGAGAAGCCGAGCGGGATTACCATATATGACAAGATTACAAGCCAACCCAAGTGCGTTGTCGTGGAAAACGACGTGATCAAAGTCGCGTCCGGGACGTGTGATGCGACCTTGATCATCACGGGCGACGCGACAAGTGCATCCACCCCTTTGCCTACAGCGAACACATCACCGCCTCCGGTTCCGGTGCCGACTCTTGTACCCGAAGCTGCGCCTTTGACTCCGCCATCCGCAGAAACTGAACCCGCGCCCGCTGCACCCGATCCGGTGCCATCACCTGCCCCGGAAACCCCCTCCGAATCCGCTTCCCCGACAGCAGAATAACAGGCATAAAAGATTCTGTTTTCCGTATCACGATTTTCTCCCAAACCCCGTTTTTCCCGCAAACTCGTGAGATTTTACCGCTGAAAGTCGTGATATTTCGTGGATGAAGAACATCGAAATGGCTTATTTGCCCCAAAGCGCTCTGATATATTTGTCTTTTCAACACAACACAAAGGTCGTTTTTTGATAAAGATGCCTATGATATTGGCACAAAAGAGTAAAGTACCGGGAAAAAGTGCAAAAGTATGGTCAAATTGAACCATGGAGGTTGACGGGAATCGAACCCGCAAGTCCATGGATAGCAAGCCAGGACTTGAACCAATCCACCCCCACGGCGCTTCCATCATACCAAAGCATGATTATTTCGCCAAGAAATGAGGCAGTCGCTTCCCCGGAAAAACCAGAAGGTATCTTTGACGACACGCGCGGATACAAAAAGGCCGCGGCACAAGACGGAGCAAAGACCGAAGGCGCCGAGCAAAAATTCGCCAGGCTCGCCAATGCGTTTTCCGTGTCCCGCTGTATCTATTGCGAGAGCAAAAACATCGTCAAGCGGGGCAAACGTAAGAAGAAGCACGAAGAAGTCCAGCTCTACCTATGCCAGGATTGCAACCGCACGTTTACCGGACAAAAAATCAAAGGCAAGCAGTATCCGGCCAGATTGATTCTTGACGGCGTGAGCTACTACAACGTCGGGTTCTCATATGAACAAAGCGCAAGATTTCTGGAGTTAAGCTACGGACTCAAGGCGGATGCCGCAACGCTTGCCGGATGGGTCAAAGAATTTTCCGATGTCTGCGCGTATGGCAGAATGCGCCCCTACGGGCTCAAACTCTTTTCTGCAAACCAGATCATTCAAAGTTCGAAAATGATGCATCGGCAGATGTATCATTTCCGGTATCACCGTGCCAAAATGGCGCTGGTCTTGGAGGATCTATGCGCTGGCACTCTCCCGCCTTACCGGATTGCGGCTGTATGAGTTTCGTTGCGCATGGTTTGACGACAAGAATTATTATGAGAGTTACCTTGTCGTATACGGCACGAGCGCAAGATATCGCGCGCGTTTTGCGGCGATAGCCAGGCGGCGCTGGTGAAAGGCACAGAGGCCGGACTTGCGCCGCGAGTAGATTTTCCCCTGGGCGCTCATAAAACGGCGCATAAGTTCTGCATCTTTGTAGTCAACCACGTCGCGGTTGACGGTGCAAAAATAGCATTGTTTATGTTCTTGCTGCGGTTGCGGGCGCATAGTTAAAATGGAATATCTTTTACGTCTATTTCCTGTTCGTCTCCTGGAAGCTCGATAATCGGAGTATTGTCTTGGGGAGGAGCTTTTTGTTCATGCTGATCGGACGGGGCTGACTGGTTGTATCCTCCTTGTTGGCCTTGATTGTTTCTTGGTGCGGTTTGCTCGCCTCCCCTACCGCCTGCGGTGAACCCAGTTGAACTGCCTCCGCTTCCCGCCGGGCGGGGACCGAACTGGAATTCCTCAATCACGATCTCGGTGCGGGTGTGCTTGACTCCTGCTTGGTCATCCCATGAGCGGGTCTGGAGGCGCCCTTCAAGAAATAAGCTGCTGCCTTTTTTCATGTACTGCGCAATGACTTCTGCTTGGCGGCCCCATGCGACAATGTTGTGAAATTCAACCTGATCCTGCCGTTGTCCGGCCGCGTTATTGAACGACCGGTTGGTCGCAATGCCAAACGTACACACCACCTGCCCGTTGGGCGTTTGGCGAAGCTCCGGATCGCGCGTCAGATTGCCGAAAAGAAATACTTTATTTAAATTCATATATTATTTGCCCAATATCTCCTCGAGTTTTTTATCCAGTGCTTCAAGATCAAGGCGTTTATCTTCGGTGGCAACCGTTCCGTGAGCCGCTGGCTTGTGCGCATCCCGCATCGGCATTTTTGCGGTTGAGCCGACGGCGGTACGCGCGCCAATGGACCGGATAAACGGCTTTCGTTTTTCAATTTGCTCTTCAAGTACGAGATATCGGAGCGTCTTGCCGTATGCTTTAAACCTTTTCTCAAACTCCGCAATGCGCTCGGGCTGCAGCCAGAATGTTGTCCACCCAAAATAGGCGTTTTCCTGTTTCTTGATCTCATACGCAAGTTTCAGTTTTCTCGGCTGCTCCGCGCGTCTGATGGTGCCGCCCACCTCTTCGATCAAGCCCGCAAGTTTTCCCACATACGCCAAAACCTCTGCGTCGCCAAGCGCAAGAGAAAGGAGATAAGCCACCTCATAGTTTTTCGCGTCAGAATCCACAAAATAAGTGTATAAGATTTTCTATAATAAGGCAATATTGACTTTTCTTTTTGTTCGTGGTTTGATTTAAAATTACTGTTAGTGAATTAAATCCGAAACTCGATTACATCCCCGTCCATGACGGGGTATTGTGTTTTAGTAGTGGATTGAATTATTTGAAAAGATTGTCCAGAGAAATTCCTGCTTGTTCAAGGATTGCATAGAGCGTGCCTTTTGGTAAATCTTTGGCGTGATACGATACTGTTGTTCTTCGTTGAGATATGGGGTGATAAAAAATATAATGGCTTCCGGTGGTATGATCCAACTGGAAGCCGTGCTTTTTTAAAAGCGTGATAATCTTTTTTGGCGTTACAACGGGAAGTTTAGGCATATGCGAGAATTTTTTTGCGGCCTGCGGATTTTGTTACGGACTTTGTGATGTGGATTGATCCTACAAAGCTCTCATTATCAGACGGAATAGGTTCGTGATGTTTTTTTAAGCTCACGATATAACCCTCAATGGCATCTTTTGCCATTTCTTTCGCTTCGGCAAGAGTTTTGCCATACGTAATACATCCTGGCAAGGCAGGAACAAGTACCGTAAAACCGCCTCCAGATTCACCTCGAAAAATAAGATTGTAGTGCAGATTGTTCATGTATTTATTATAGCGTGCATGAAATAAAAGTGCAAGTTTTTAAATCCGAAACTCGATTACATCCCCGTCCTGCACGGGGTATTGTTTTCCCTCGATGCGCAACAGGCCAAGCTCTCGGGCGCGGGCGTATGAGCCGGCATCAAGCAGTTTGTCGTATGCGATCACTTCGGCGCGGATGAATTTTTCCTCGAAGTCGGAGTGGATGGCGCGCCCCGCACGGGGGGCGAGCGACCCGATTGGGATGGTCCAGGCGCGGGTCTCGTCCTCGCCCGTGGTAAGGAACGTGATCAAGCCAAGCGCTTCGTAGCTGGTGCGGATAAGCTGATCCAATCCGCTTTGGCTGATTCCCAAACTTTCGAGCAATTCTTTTTTCTCCTCGGGCGGTAATTCGGAAAGTTCGGATTCGATCTTTGCGGAAAC
>CAYJOT010000036.1:4349-5809 GCA_964371935.1 uncultured Candidatus Saccharibacteria bacterium
GGTTGCCAATGCTCCTGTACTTGTTTTTCTGAACAGTTGAAAACATAGATGATCGGCTTTGTGGTCAGCAGTTGCAGCTCATGCAACACTCTAACATTCTCAAGAATATTGGAATGTTTCTGCCATACCATACGGCCGGATTTTAATTCCTGCTCGACTGTCCGGGTAAGGGCATATTCTTCAACAGCACCCTTTTGCCCGGCCTTCACGTCTCTTTGTAATACCTCCAGCCGCTTGGATATGGTTTCCAAATCTTTCAAAATAAGCTCATACTCGACGACCTCGATATCGGATAATGGATCCACTTTGTTCGCAACATGCGTGATGTCGCCGTCTTCAAAAACGCGCACAACCTCCGCGATCGCATCCACCTCGCGGATATGCGAGAGAAACTTGTTGCCCAGGCCCTGGCCGATTGCCGCACCCTTGACCAATCCGGCAATGTCCACAAATTCGATCACCGCCGGCACGATTTTTTTTGAATGCGAAAGCTCCGCAAGCTTGGCAAGCCGCGCGTCCGGAACCTCAACTACGCCGACATTGGGCTCGATCGTGCAAAAAGGATAATTCGCAATGTCAACCTTTTTGCGCGTTAGCGCGTTAAAGAGAGTGGACTTACCCACATTAGGCAGCCCGACTATGCCGATCTTCAAAGACATAATGAGTAATGGTATACTAAAGACATGAAAATTTCAAATCTAAAGAGGCTGAAGCCAAAAAAATTGATCGTGTTTGACTTGGATGGCACTTTGGCGCGGACTAAATCGCCCATGGATCAGGAAATGGGCGATTTGCTCGAACAGTTATTGAAAGTGCAAAAAGTTGCGGTTATTGGCGGCGGCACGTATGAGATTTTTCAATTACAATTATTACATGAGTTAAAGATTGCTAAAAAATTATTCGAAAATCTTTTTATATTTCCTACCACCGCGACTGCATTTTATGTATATAAGCATGGCTGGAAAAAGGTTTATGCCCTTCGTCTTTCTAAAAAGGAGGTGGTAAAAATTAAACATACCTTTGAAAGGGTCTTTGAGGAAATTGGCTACCAACATCCTAAAAAAGTTTACGGGGAGTTGATAGAGGATCGGGGTACCCAGGTGAGCTTTTCGGTATACGGGCAGGATGTGGTGGCTGTTTTAGGCGAGAAGGGTATCAAAATGAAAGAGGAGTGGAAAAAATTGCATACCCCCATCAAAATGAAAATAGCAAGAATAATGTCAAAATATTTGCCGGAATTTGCAGTGAGAGCCGCTGGTTTTACGACTATAGACGTAACCAAAAAAGGCATTGATAAGGCATACGGATTAAAACAAATTAAAAAATACATCCATATAGACATGAAAGATATGCTATTCGTGGGCGACGCGATCTTTCCTGGCGGCAACGATTACGCCGTGGTTAAAACTGGCGTGGACTATATTCCGGTAACCGGACCTGAGCAGACCAAAGAGATTATC
>CAYJOT010000037.1:0-5797 GCA_964371935.1 uncultured Candidatus Saccharibacteria bacterium
CCAAGGTTCGATCCCTTGAGCGCCCACCATAACAGGAAATTGCAAGTTTTTGGAAAAGAGGAATGGGAAAAATGAACTCCCACTCCGCCCTCGCGGAAGGCCAAAAACTTTTTCGTGGCACTTCCAAAAATTCAAAACATAAGATAACATTCAAATTATTATGGTTCTTGAAGAAATCGAGAAACAAATTAAAGAAAAACGGCGAGGAGAATTTCTATATCCTCGTTATGACAGTTATTGTTTTTCAAACATTCCATCCGCCGTTTTATACTTGCTTGGATTACAAAAGGAAAGCCCGCTTTCCACCGTCTTGAACAAGGCTGATATTTCGCCGATAAACTCTAAAAAAGTTGTCCTTTTTCTTATTGATGGATTTGGATACGAGCAATGGCTGAAATATGCCGATAAATATGAGTTTTTGAAGCGATGTACGAAAAGAGGTGTTGTGGCTCCGGTAACAACCGTTTTTCCTTCAACAACTGCGGCAGCTTTAACTACTATCCACAGCGGATTAACACCGCAGGAACATGGATTGCCGGAATGGTGGGTCTATTTTGATGAGTTGGACAAAATAATTGTAACGCTACCATTCACGCCGATTGGAGAAAAGGGGCAAGATAAATTGCTCGATGCTGGGGCAGATCCAAAAATTTTGTTCGATGGGAAAACTATTCATGAAACTTTATCGGAGTCAAAAATTCCGTCTTTCACGTTCATCAGAAACACTTATGCCAATAGCGCTTATTCAAAAACCATTCACAGGGGTAGCGAAACCATTCCATTTATCAACTCTTCTGACTTGCTAACAAATTTGAGAAAAAAAATAGCAGAAGTATCAACGCCAGCATATTTTTATGTTTATTGGGATGCGGTTGATTCTATCGCTCATACCTACGGACCGCACACAGAGCAATATCTTGCCGAACTTAATGGATTTTTCTACCTACTACAAAAAGAATTCATAGATAAGATTGGAAATTTGGCAGAAGAAATTTCTATTATGATAACAGCCGACCATGGACAGGTGAACATTGATCCAAAACAGACCATTTATCTAAATCAATACTCCGAAGTTGTGGATAATTTTCAGGTTGGGCCAAGTGGAAATAAAGTCTTGCCGTGGGGCAGTCCTCGAGATATTTTTCTCGCAATCAAGCCAGAAAAATTAGATAATGTTTTTGACTTTTTGGCAAAAACTTTTGAGGGTAAGGCGACTGTAATCAAAACTGAAACGGTGCTTGAACAGGATTTATTTGGACAAGGTAACTTGCATAAAAAATTCCAGAGTAGAGTTGGCAACATGCTCATTCTGCCCCACGGGAATTCAACAATATGGTACGAGCATTTCAAAGACGGAAAATTTGATTTGTTGGGTATGCATGGCGGACTAACTTCGGAAGAGATGCTGGTTCCTTTTGCTGTGGCAAGAGTAAATCAGTTGACCTGATCCGTTTTTTGCTAAAACAGGTTCGAGCGTGGTTGTATAAAGACACCAAATTTGAAACCTATACCTATGGACTCCTATCAGTATCTTATTATCGGCGGCGGTATAGCCGGAGTCGCGGCGGCCGAGACCATCCGCGAGCACGATCCGGATACGACTATCTGCGTTATTTCGCACGAGGCGTATCCGCTGTATTCGCGCGTGCTGCTGCCGGCGTATTTGAAACGCAAGATCCCGCGGGAAAAATTGTTTTTGCGCACAATTGATAATTTCATTGAATCGCGTATTGAATTGCGCCTGCAGGAAACGGTGACTGCCGTAGACGAGAAACGGCGCGAGGTAACGCTTCATAACGGCGCAACGCTCGGGTACGCAAAGCTTTTGATCGCGAGCGGCGGGCGCGTTAAGCCGTGGGGCAGGCCCGAAGACGAATCCGTGATGTACCGGCTGCAGACCCTTGATGACGCAGATCGCCTCTTTACCTCACTTGCCACGATCAGCCGTCCGCTGGTGATCGGATCGTCGTTTATCTCGCTTGAATTTTTGGAGATTTTCCTTGCAAACAACATAGCGCCCGGCCTGCTGATGCGCGACAAGCACTTTTTCGCCCCGTACCTGGAGGACGCCGGAGGCGAATTGATGCGGGTTCACTTTGGGCGCCATCATATTGCGCTGTATGAACACGATGAGATCGCCAAAATACAGCACGATCAAAACGGAGTTACTGTCCTGACCAAAGCACAGCACATCATACCGTGCGATGCGCTCGCGATTGCTATCGGCATTGAGCGAAATTTTGAATTCCTGCGGCAATCCAATATCCTCTGCGGCGATACGGGTATACGCGTCAACGAGTTTTTTGAAACCAACCAGGAAAACATATATGCGGCCGGAGACGTTGCTGAAATACCTGATCCGCACACCGGAAACTACCACGCAACCGGCAACTGGACCAGCGCCTTTCTCCAGGGCAAGGCAGCTGGGTCAAACATGTCCGGACTGCGCAAACCATTCACGCACGTCCCATCCTACTCGATCACCAATCTAGGACTTCAGATTACGCTGGTCGGCGATTGTCGTCCGCCAACTGGCGGACCGGCCGATACCATCGTCCGCATCAATACGGACATCAACGAATACGAGCGGCTTTTTCTTGTGGATGGAGTGCTTAAAGGCGCCGTGCTCATCAACCGATTCAAAGACCGGGCGCATATCATGCGGCTCATTGAAACACAGCAGAAAATTGATGCGTACCGGGACAAGCTTGCATCGTTCCAGTTTGACATCACCGCGATTCCGGTGGTATGATTTTCCATATGGAAGATCAGGAAACAAAAACATCCTCAAATCCGTTGCTGGTTCCCATCGCAATCATTATTGCCGGAGCGCTGATCAGCGGCTCCGTGCTGTACTCAAATTCGGGCAGACGCATCGCACCACAGCTTGGCGCGGCCAACGTCGGAAAAGCGGTGGACAACGCGGAGTTGCTGAAACAGGCGCAAACCGATTCCCGGTCGCTTGGAGATCCGAATGCTCCGGTTACGATGGTTGAGTTTTCGGATTTTCAGTGCCCGTTCTGCGGGAAATTTTTCCGGGAAAGCCAAGGCAAAATCATTGAGCAGTACGTGAAAGCCGGCAAAGTGCGTTTCGTGTATCGTGACTTCGCATTCCTCGGACCGGAATCAATAATGGCAGCGGAGGCAAGCCGCTGCGCCCAAGACCAAAGCGCGTTCTGGCAATATCACGACTATCTTTTCACCCATCAGCAGGGCGAAAACCAGGGAGCATTTTCAAAGGAAAAACTTAAGGAGTTTGCAGCCGCACTCAATCTTGATACCACAAAATTCAACTCGTGCCTCGATCAGGAGATATATCGCGACCAGGTGCAGAAAGACCTTGATCTTGGGCGAACGCTGGGCGTTGACGGCACGCCGTTCACGTTTGTCAACGACAAATTTTTCAGCGGAGCGCTCCCGTTCGAGCAGTTCAAAACCGCGATTGACGCAGCGCTTGCTGGAGATAAATAGAAGCTAAATCGTCATCCTGAACGAAGTGAAGGATCTTTGGAGATTCTTCGCTACGCTCAGAATGACAAAAACCAGTGCGTCTGCGTTGTATCAGACAGGCGCGTATGCTCTATGAAGAAATCGTATCTGGATGAAAACACCAACGACCAAGGCCCGGGTGATCTGAAAGACGAGGAGATATTACGAGCGTCGCAAAACCAGCCCGCGCTTTTTGAAGTGCTGGTGGAGCGATATCGGCAACCGCTCTTGCGCGCGGCCATGCGCGTAGTCAAAGGCAAGGAAGAGGCCGAAGATATCGTGCAGGAAGCATTGGTAAAGATATATAAGAACGCACACCAGTTCCAGAAACTCGAGGGGATCGAATTCAAATCATGGGCGTATAAAGTCGCGATCAATACGGCCATCACCCATTATCGAAGAATCAGGCGCGGAGAATTTTTAAGCGAGGATCTGAGCGTGTTTGAGAAGCCGTCCGAAGAGCAGTTCGACCGACATCTGCATGAGCACGCCGACGTAAAAAGCGCGATTGCTGATACCCTTACCAAAGTGCCGGAGCATCTGCGAAGCGTACTTGAGGCGTACTACTTTGAAGACAAATCGTATCAGACCATTGCCCAAGAACACGACATCTCGATCCCGACGCTCAAGATGCGTCTGTTTCGCGCCAAGAAAGTTTTTAAAAGATTAAGCAACCTATGACTATAAACACCTACAATGGACAAATTTTGCAAAGCGTGTACCGGGTGTGGCTTTTCCGCAAACTCCTGCCCGTGCTTATTGGCGAGATCATCCTGCTCTCACTCCTGCTCTACGGCATCGGGCGGCTCGTATTTGTCGAGCGCGTGATCGGAAACGGACTTACCGTGCTCTTTCTAAACCCTATCGGCATCTTTTCTTTCGGATTTGACGCGTTCAGCCACGCAACCGGCACGATTAAGCTGCTCGCCGCTATTATCGTTATCCTTGCCGCACTGGTGATCCGCCACATCACCCAGGGCATGCTCCGCCTGATCCTGGTGCGTCAGAATTATTTCGGACAGATCAAGAAATGATGCCCCTCGAGATTATCTACGCCGACGCAGACATAATCATCATCAATAAACCTCCGGGCATTTCCGTGCACGGAGGCGTTTCGGTTCAAGGCAAGACACTGGTTGATGCGCTGCTCGAACACTTCCCCGAGATCCGCACAGTCGGCGACAATCCCACAGTCCGTCCCGGCATCGTGCACCGGCTTGATAAAGATACGTCCGGCGTTATGGTGATCGCCCGCACGCAAGAAAGCTTTGAATTTCTGAAAAATCTGTTTAAAACGCGGCAGGTGCAAAAAACATATCTTGCGATCACCTGCGGCAGCCCCAAGCAAAAAACCGGCATCATTTCGTTTCCCATCGGACGGCTCATTAAAAATCCCCTGAAGCGCGGCGTTGATGCCAGACCGGGCATGATCCGCGGCAACCGCGAAGCCCACACCGAATACCGCGTACTCAAATCCGGACAGACATATTCCCTGATCGAACTCAAACCCAAAACCGGCCGCATGCACCAGCTCCGCGTACACCTCAAAGCCCTTGGCGTGCCCATTGCCTGCGACCGCATCTACGGCGGCAAACAGGTCTGCTGTCCCACCACCGCCTGCCGTCAGCTCCTCCACGCACAATCCATTACCTTTAGTTTTCCAAACGCCGGCCGCATGCTTTTCGAGGCGGACCCGCCCGAGGATTTTGCCCTTGCGCAACAGTTCATTGCGTGATATATATGGAGCTATGACAACAACCATTGAACGAACATATTTGCGTACGAATCTGCCGGAGGTGCGGCCTGGGGATTTGGTGCGCGTACATCAGAAAATCAAGGAAGGCGACAAAGAGCGCATCAGCGCTTTTGAAGGCCTGGTGATCGCGACCAAGCATGGAACCGGTATTTCCGCAACGCTCACCGTCCGTAAAGTAATGGACGGCATCGGCGTGGAGCGCGTGTTTCCGATCCACTCCCCGCGCATTGACAAGATCGAGGTCATACGCCGTTCAAAGGTGGGACGCGCGAAACTCTATTACATCCGCGACAAAGCCGCCCGCGAGGTACGGCGCAAAATGCGCACGCTCCGGCTGGAAACTCCCACTGCGACATCAGAGGAACAAACAAACGAAGTCAAGGTAGCCGCGCCAACCGAATAGTTGGCGTTCTGCGCGCGGGTGACGTAATTGGTAGCCGTGCAAGCTTGAGGGGCTTGTGCCCGCAAGGGCGTGGAGGTTCGAGTCCTCTCCCGCGCACCAGAATGGAACTTAGCGGTTGAGAACCAACCAAGGAGTGGGCGTGCCGTAGG
>CAYJOT010000038.1:0-5729 GCA_964371935.1 uncultured Candidatus Saccharibacteria bacterium
GATTCGGGATTTTCTCAAAAAGATTGGTTCGAACTTCCGCATTGCCGACCGCACTCTTTTTTTGGATTTCAAAAATGCCTTTAAAATTGCGGAAAAATACCATGCCGAGGCGCAACGCGCCGAGGCAACTTCTTATGATTTCGCACAAAGTGCAATCTGGCGGAGGGTGCAGGACTCGAACCTGCAAGGGCTTTCGCCCGCCGGTTTTCAAGACCGGTGCATTGCCATTCTGCCAACCCTCCCAAATTTAAACAGTTGCCTACATCGGGCAGGTCCACGCGGCGCCGCCTGGTTTGGATCCGCCGGGGTCGCCGATCTCGAGGGCGAGGCCGGTTTCGTAGCCGATTTTTTTGATGATATCCCCGGGCGATACTTTTGTCTCGTCCAATGTTACGTCAAGGGAGCGATCCTCGTAGCGTACCACAACATTTTCAACGCCCGGGATAGAGAGCATCATGCCTTTCATGGTACCCGGTATGGACGGGCAGCCGATTCGCGATGGGTGAAGCGTAATTGTTTGCATATCTTCTTGTATCACAAACAGACCGAAATTACGAGGCCTGTTTTACGGGAAGCGTGAATGTAAATTTACTTCCTTTCCCTTCAACGCTTTCCACGAACATATCGCCGCCGTGGGTCTCAACTATGTTTTTGGCAACATAGAGGCCCAGGCCGTTGCCGGATGTCTGGAAGAGCATGGCATTGCTGGCGCGGAAAAATTTGGTGAATAGGTGACGCATCTGATCTTTTGGAATGCCGATTCCGGTGTCCTCGACCTCGACGCTAACATGCGTTTTTTCGTTTGCCGCGCGCAAGATGACCGAGCCGCCTGGCGAAGTATACTTGAGCGCGTTATCGAGAAGGTTATCAATGACCATGCCAATTTTTTCCGCGTCAAGGAGGAGGCGCGGAAGTTTGGCCGGAACCCCGACGGATGTCGGGGGCGCCGGCTGGAAGATGAGGGTCACTGCTTTGTCGCGGGCGATCTTCTCAAAACGCGTGAGCGATTGCGCAATGATCGGCTCAAGCGACTGCAGGGTAAACGTGAATCCGAAACGACCCTCCTCAATGCGCGCCACGTTGAGTAGATCATTGATCAGCGTGATCATCTGCAGGGTGGCATGAAGCCCGTCTCGTATGTTTTTTTTCTGATCTTCGGTCAGCGGACCCATATCACCGTCCAACAGCGCATGATACGACCAGCGAAGCCCGGTAAGCGGCGTACGTAACTGATGCGCGGCAACCGAGACGAATTCTGACTTGGTCTTATCGAGCTCAAGGAGCCGCGCATTGGCGTCTGAGAGCTCCATATCGCGGCGAACCAGCATTTTTGCGCTCTGGTCATTCTCAAGCAGAAGCTGGGTCTGCGCCTTGGTAAGCTGCTGCAGCCGGAGTGTAGTACGAAAAATAAAAAGCAAGAGAGTGATGCCGCCGATTATCGTGCCGATGGCAATGGCTATTGCCCGACGTTCTTGTGCGAGTGCCTGTGACCTGGGCTGTTCAAAAAAAAGACTGAGGTCGGCAACCAAAATAGGTATGCCTACGGTAAAGGTGCGCTCTCCCTGCTCATTTATATATTCATCTTCGGGCGCGAGGCCGTTGGCAATGACATGCTGGCGGACTACCTTGCTCACGATTGGCCGGTCGCTAAAATCGGGGCGGCGCAGAAGCTCGCTCAAGTTCGGATGCATGATCTGATACCCGGTTTTATCAACGACGTACACATGGCCGGCTATAGTTTTTGGCGTATAAATGGCAGCGAAAAGGTCGCGCATATTAATGTCGCCGACAATGACCTGGTCAATGTTTCCGGCGCGCGATATGGGTACTGCAAGCGTGATATAAGGTTCAAGCTCGGAGGAGACAAACACGTCTCCAAAACTGGCTGTTCCCTTCAGGGCACGGGCAACATACGATTCCGTTGAATGATCGCGAAAATCCTTCGGAGTGATAAATCTGAATCGATCAAGCAGAAATGTTTCTTTGCCGTCGCGGTTTGCCAGGCCGATACTCCGTATGGCCGGATTATGTTTTAACAAACGCTCTATGGCATTTTTTTTCCGGTTTGGCTCAAACGCTATTTCCTCTGCCGTCTTTTCCAGTTCTCTCTGCATGGTCTTGAGGGAGAAGGTAACATCAGTGCTCGCACGTTCTGCGATGACCAGCGCCAATGTGGAGACCGAGGAGCGTGTTGCTCGCAGCGTTGGAATGATCCAGATGAGATTGAGAACAATGAGAACGCCTAGGGCAAAAACAAAAAAAATTATTCTCTGTAAAAATTTAAGACGTACACCATGCATAAATCAGCGGATAAGGCGTGTTGCTTTTGCGAGAAACGCCGGATCAATTTCAATACCAAGCGTCTGCGCCGTTTTGAGGTTGACGATAAGGTCAAACTCGCCGGGCAGTTCAATGGGCAGGTCAGAAGGAGCTTTGCCGCCGGCAAGGATCTTATGGGCGAGAACGGCGCCTTGCGCGCCCATCTTTTTGTAATTTGCTCCATAACTGATAAGCGCGCCATTTTCGGCATCAAATTCACTGATTCCGGAGGACGGGATTTTTTTCTCAAGTGCCAGACGTATGATTTCACTGGCTCGGGATCCGCTGATCGTGTCACTGGCGCGGAAGAGCGCGTCACCGGCTTGGAATGCGGCCGTGGCAAGGAATGTATCAAGTTCGGCAGTGCTTGACGCATGTTTTTCTACAAGCGTGACGCCCAGGGTCTTCGCAGTTTGCCTGAATGTCTCTATCCCGGTTGTTACGGGGTCGTTCCACGGAAAGATAATCCGTTTTATCCCGGGTACGGCTTCGGTGAACAGTTCCAGACGTTTTGAAGAAACAATTTCGTTGGCCGATACTACCCCGGTAAGGTTGTTTCCGGAATTTTTAATGTCTTTCACTAATTTTGCCCTGACCGGATCCGCGGCTATTCCAAATACTATTGGCGTGGCAATGCCCCGTTCCTCGGTGATCTCTTTTGCGGCACGGACTCCGAGAGAGCCGATCGGATATATGAGATCAAGGTGCCGATCAAAAAGCAACGCTACTTTTTTCTTTGTTTCGGCATAATCGCCTCCGATTTCAGTGATTGTATAGGTGACATTTTTTCCTTCTTCGTAGCCCAGTTCTTTCATTTTTGCGCGGAAGCTGTTCCAGATGCCGTCAAGCGTAGGCGGGGTCCGCACTACGCCAATCGTGTACATCTTTTTTTCCGTAGCATCGGAAGATAGGGGTTGGTTTTTTTGCCACCAAAATGCAGCTCCGCCTACGACAAGCAAGATCGCCGCGATTATTGATATTTGCTTTTTCATG
The DNA here is from genome assembly GCA_964371935.1 of uncultured Candidatus Saccharibacteria bacterium. Classification (GTDB taxonomy): domain Bacteria; phylum Patescibacteriota; class Minisyncoccia; order Sungbacterales; family HO2-52-23; genus JACQRW01. Next base: position 3,313 of record CAYJOT010000038.1, read on the forward strand.
GTAGTGAGACGGCTATTCTCCGATCGCGCAAAGCACGATCGTCTCATTATAGAAGCGGGTTTTGATCTTTGCAGGATCGCGAGATTCGCCGGCAATGGGCGCCACCTCGCCGTACGTGTAGAAACCGAGGAGCGGCACGTCGTTGCCGATAATATTCATAACGGCAGTAATCTCGTCTTTGGCATTTTGCGCGAACAGTTTTTCGCGCGCAATGCAGTTGAACATGAGCAAAAATTTCGGCGTGGTCCCATCTGTCTCAAACTCCCTCATTAGTTTTCGCGCGGCCTCCTCTGCTGCCTCAACCGCGTGCTCTTTGCTGCCGATCATCAGGCGGATCTCCGATCCTTCCGGGATCTCGGCAGCACAGGTAATGGCGCCCTTTTCATCCACGGTAATCGGGTCGCGAATCATGTATTCGTCAAGCTCCGGGACTTTAATGCCGAGCGGATAGGTGATTGCCATGCGCGCCAAGGGTTCTTTCTTGATGTCCTCAGCTCTTTCCCCGAAATAATCCTGATAGATCGAAATGGCCGGACGGTTGTCGAGTTCTTCCACTACGGCGCCGTGGGATCTCGTTACCTTCATAGGAATGCCGATTGGAAGCCAGCCGTGCCGCACGCCAATGCCGAGCGTGAACGAGCCGGAAAGACCGACACCAGCAATGGCGCCCGTGGCAACCTCGTCGTCCCTATACTGGCTTGTTTTCTGGAAGAGGAAATCGTCGCCGGCAGCTCCTCCGACAAGCGGAAAATTCGCTCCAAGCACGTCAAGCGCTCCCCGCACGATATCTGCGCCGTTGCCGACAAGCACATCGGGCAGCATCACTAAGGTGCGCAACGGACTGTGCGAACGTCCGGCAATGTCTTTTGCGACTGCGGCCCCGGCCGCGCGCGCATCTTCCTTGATGCCCAAACCAAGGCCGTTCGTAAACGTGATGCGGTCTGACTGAATGGCCATGACCGCAACCGATTTCTGTGCTGGCCCCTCAACCGTAATCTCGCCCGCGTCAGTGCAGCCGATCAAGGGCGCATTGCCGCTTGCGTCCCGAACGGCTCGTACCACTTCCTGCTGATCAAATGAAGCCGAAGAAAACACGAAAAGAAAATCCGGCTTACCCTCGCCTCGTGAAGATCCGGCGGAGCCGGACATGCGCTGCATGGCAAGCATGCATGCCTCGTGCCCGGCCTGGCTTGCGTCTCGCAAACTGCTTAATCCAACTCCTGCGTGTATTGCCATAATTGTTGTGTATTATGTTATATATGAATAAGTACTGCATCTATTTTTTCAATGATCTCCTGGGGATTGGTATGCGCCTTGACCACATAGTCAACTGCGCCGTTGTCCATGCCGCGCTTGATCTCTTCCTGCTGGCCCAGATTCGACATAATAATAACCGGAATCTTCTTCCAATCCATGCTCGCTTTCAATTCGTTCAGAAAAGTAAAGCCGTCAATGCCCGGAAGCACAATATCAAGCAAAATAATATCGGCGCCGTATTGTGCAAGTATACTCCGCGCCTGCGGTACGTCAAACGCTTTATACACCTCGTACCTTTGCTGTTGGAGCAATTTGCGCTCAAGTAGCTGCACCAGCATAAGATCGTCCTCAATCAGAAGGATGCGCGCCGACCCCGCTTGTCGTGGTTTTGGGGAAGCATCGGCGAATGCTGTGACCTGTCCGCCTGGTGCGGTTGGGCGGGGAGGAGAGGAATTGGTTTGCGCCTGGTCAAAGATCTGACGGACTTTTGTGACAACATCCTGCGGATCGAAATTGACTTTGATCAAATAGTCGCGGGCGCCAAGCTCCAGCGCCCGTTGAATCTCAATGGGCTGTCCGGAATTGGAGATGATGATGAGCGGAATCCGCGGAATGAGCTTTTCATTGCGCAACGCTTCAAGCACGCCGAATCCGTCTATGTGCGGCAGCATCATGTCCAGCAGGATCATGTCCGGATTCACGTCTTTGACGAGCGCGATACCCTTTTTCCCGTCATCGGCCGTCTGTACGGTATACCCGCTTGCCTCGAGCTTTTTGACGAGCAATTGCGCGATGATCTTCTCATCTTCGATCAAGACAATAACCTTTTGATTCATACCTCTATAATACCTTATGCGAGTAATGTTTTGCAATACTCAAGATCAACAGGAAGAGTACCAGACTAAATAAGAGACTTAATTCAGCAAACCTAAGGTAGTGGCGCAGTAGGGTGAGCGAGATGCTGCCGTTCCAAGCCGGTACCAGAAGAGATCGCCGATGATCACGCCGCTCAACGCTACCGCGATGACGGTCTGCAAGTTGAAAAACCCTTCGCGGCCAAGGAATGCGGCGGCAAACAAAATAGCGTCCCCTTCAAAAATCATGCCCAAAAACACGATCCCGTATCCGAGCGGTTTCCAGATGGTTAAGTAATAGAGGAG
>CAYJOT010000039.1:0-5242 GCA_964371935.1 uncultured Candidatus Saccharibacteria bacterium
GAGGAGGTTGGCTTAGAAGCAGCCATCCTTTAAAGAGTGCGTAACAGCTCACTCGCCCAGAGACCTCGCGCCGAAGATACTCGGGGCTAAGCATAGTACCGAAGTCGCGGATATGCGGGTTTTTTAAGCCCGTGCGTAGTAGGAGAGCATTCGTATTGCAGTGAAGCCGTATCCGTGAGGGGCGGTGGAGCGATACGAAGAGAGAATGTTGGCACAAGTAACCGCAATCCGCCTGAAAACGGCGGACGCCGAAAACCCAAGGGTTCCTCCGCAATGACAAACAACGGAGGGTTAGTCGGGCCTAAGCCGATGGCGAATGCCGCAGGCGATGGACAGCAGGTTAATATTCCTGCACTGCCTTAGTGATTGATGGCGTGACGGAGCGTAGTATGTCGGGCGCATTATTGGATTTGACGTTCGGGGTATGAGGAGCATTGGTAGGAAAATCCGCCGATGGGGGTTATGCCCGGCTCCAAGTACAGCGAAAATTCTTTGCAGCAATGCTTGGAAAATCTGACAAAGCACGCTTCCCAGAAAACCGTCTAAAATTATGATTAAGGCAACCGTACCGGAAACCGACACAGGTGGGTAGGTCGAGAAGACCAAGGCGAACGAGTGATTCTTGGTTAAGGAACTCGGCAAAAAAGCGGCCGTAAGTTCGCGAGAAGGCCTGTCCGATTCAAATCGGACCGCAGCGAAAGTACCCCTGGCGACTGTTTACCAAAAACACAGGTCCGTGCTAACTCGTAAGAGGATGTATACGGGCTGACGCCTGACCAATGCGAGAAGGTTAAACATTCTTGTGGAGTGATTGCGATTACATCAATATTGTTCTGCTCTGGGTGTCAAGCCCTCGTCAATGTCTGCGGTAACTATAACCGTATTAAAGTGAACAGCGCTGCTTTAACAAAATCTGGCTATATGCTGGAATATCTGTGGATGAAAAATCCTTGAGTATCTGGTGCTACTAAGGTCTACTTATCCTTATATATGAGTATGCCCAGTGATAAAGCAACCAGTGCAGACAATCAGCAGGAAAGACAAGATTATTATTTGGGACGGGTCGTGGGATTTGTAGATGGGGAAGGATGTTTTTCAGTCGGGATCTTTCGAAATCGGATTTGCGTTCGATCACGAAATGATATCCGCGAGAAGATTATTCCCTTCTTCCAAAAATATCCTTTACGAACCGCCAAAGAGAAAGATTTTCTTCGATTCGCAAAGATCATCCATATGATGGACCGGAAAGTCCATCTCACGCATGCGGGAATGAAACGCATTGCAAAGATGGTTGAGCAGATGAATCGCAAGAAAACTTCTCGACATCTTGAATCCTCAGAGACTATACGCCGGACCCCTCGCGCTTGTGCACGCGAGTAGGGAAGATATAGTCCGATCTCTGTGGCGACATAGAGGATCTCCCGGCGAAAAGCGGGAGTGATAACGTAACGAGCGCAATTCCTTTTCGGGTAAGTTCCGAAGCGCACGAAAGGCGCAACGACTGGGGGACTGTCTCAACCAAGAGCTCGGTGAAAATACAATACCGGTGAAGATGCCGGTTACCTGTAGTTAGACGGAAAGACCCCGGGAGCTTTACTGTAGCTTGATATTGAGTTACAAGCGTTTATGCGTAGCATAGGTGGGAGGATTTGAAGTCTGCCTTTTGGGGCGGATGGATCCGTCAGTGAAATACCACTCTTAATCGTTTTTAATTCTCACCGTGCCGATCAAATCGGCGTGGGACAGTGTCTGGCGGGCAGTTTTTGTGGGGCACAACCCTTAAGGGTGGTTGGATAACTCCATTTCCAATCACCAGGGGGCACTACACTATCCTATGGATATAGGTAGTGGAAACATTCGGCTATATGCTGGAATCTCCGTGGCACCTTCCCGTAGTCATGACCTTGAGTCATACTAAAAATCGGGAGGTGGTGCCGTATAAAGGCCGGCGGACAACCAGCAGGCAACCTTTGCATAACCGTGCAAAGAAAGTCCTCAACGACTATACGCCGAATTCTTCGATACCCTTGGGACTTGTCCCGAGCGAGGTCGAGGAAAAGATATAGTCTGATCTTTCGGGCAACCGAAAGCATTCCAAAATGTACCGCGTGAGCACGGGAAATTTTTGGAAGACCCGATTATGCATTCAAGACGCATTGAGACGTATAAGCAGACGATTCGATTAAGCGCACGCCAGCGCAGTATTATTGTGGGAACACTTCTCGGTGATGGACATCTCGAAACGCTCAATCATGGACGCACATACCGGCTGAAGATTGAGCACTCGCTCAAACAGAGAGAGTATGTTGATTGGCTGTACCAGGAATTAAAACCACTGGTAAGTGCTGCACCGCGCATGCGTATCCATTCCGGCGTGTTACCGCAGGGAACCAAATGTGAGATCGCACTATATGGATTCTCCACCTATTCTTTGGGAGCACTTCGTTTCTATGGTCAGCAATTCTATACTGACGAAAAGAAAAAGGTGATTCCACGGATGTTGAGAAAAATATTGACGCCGCTTGCAATCGCGATCTGGTATCTCGATGACGGGTCGTTTAAATCCAAACGGCATAGAACGTTCATTATCCATACGCACGGGTACACCGTGCCGGAATTAAAGAACGCACAGGAGGTATTGATGCAGTATGGAATAGAGACGACACTTCACCGACAGGTCCGCGAGGCACACACATACTGGCGAGTCTATGTGCTATCAGAATCAGCCGAACGGTTTGCGAAATTGATCGCGCGGGTTGTGCGCGAGATACCTTCAATGCAATATAAATTGGGGAACACAATGCCTAAAGAGTAATGGAGGGGTCTATGAAGGTTGGCTTGGGCCGGATGGAAATCGGCCTGGACGTGCAAAGGCAAAAGCCAGCTTGACTGCAAGGCGGATATGCCGCGCAGGTGCGAAAGCAGAGCTTAGTGATCCGATGACACTTACTAGAACAAGGTCAAAGCTCATCAGATAAAAGCTACCCCGGGGATAGACTCTGCAAAAAGAGTTTGTTGTCCAACTCTACAGTAATGTAGAGAAAGTACGGCTTATAACGGTGAAGCCAAAACAGGGTCTTGCCCAAAAATGGGTTTTCGAGTTTTGGTAATACCGTGGGAAGCCTAGAAGGAGAAGAAGATGGCGAAGAATTATTGGCAAAGGAAGGCGGATCGTGATTTCGGGAAAATATCGTCTTTTTCTTCTTCCCCTACCCTAAATTTCTTCTCAATCTATGCCCCGTAACGACTGGAGTCCCGACTTGTCGGGATGAAGATAGTAGCGAAATTCGCTTCTATAATACGCCGTCCCCTCATGCGCGAAAGCTACGGAGGGTGAAGATATAGTCTAATGTGAAAAGCATTGAACAGGCTAGTTCCGCCCGAGCGTCCACAGCGACGGCGGAGTTCGGCACCTCGATGTCGGCTCTACTTATCCTGGCGCTGGAGAAGGTGCCAAGGGTTCGGCTGTTCGCCGATTAAAAAGTAACGTGAGCTGGGTTCAGACCGTCGTGAGACAGGTTGGTCCCCTATCTACTACAGGCGTTGATACTTGAGGGGGGTTCTGCCTAGTACGAGAGGACCGGCAGGAACGAACCTCTGGTCTACCAGCTGTCCCGCCAGGGGCAACGCTGGGTAGCTATGTTCGGTGGTGATAAGCACTGAAAGCATCTAAGTGCGAAGCATGCCCCAAGATGAGGTATCGCTGCCCGCGAGGGCGAGAGATCCGTCGGAGATGACGACGTTGATAGGCTGCAGGTGTAAGCACCGCAAGGTGTTCAGCCGAGCAGTACTAAGAGATCGAACGTGCTGCGAAATGGCACAAAGAGAATATGATGCAACGTTTTTCTTTTGATTTTTTCTGTGAATTGCGCGACCGCCGCATTTTGCGCTTGCCGGTGTTTTATCCGAGTGTGACCCACCTCTTCCCATTCCGAACAGAGCAGTGAAAGCGCTCGGACCCGATGATACTTGGCGTAAATCAACGCCTGGGAAAGTAGGGTACGCCGGCATACCCAAGATGCGACGGTTTTATTGTTTAGATGAGTGTTTGAAGAGATTTCTCGAAATGATATACTGAGACCGTAGAACAATACACCCCCCGAACAACTGATACGACCTTTGTCTCATAGATACTTCTTTGAGCGCTATAGATAGATTTAGAAAGCGAAAAGAGCGCTTGGATTGGAAAAAAAATGTATGCTATACTAATCCCATGAACCCTCAAAAATCAGAATTGCATTTTTTGCTCATACTCCTTGCCGGAGTTTTTGTCCTTGTTTTCTTTATCTTTAAGCCATTTCTTTATGCGCTGATTTTGGCCATGTCTTTTGCGACCGTTTTTGCGCCGCTGCACAAAAGGATACTCATAATCACGCATCGGCATAAGAGTTTCGCGGCATTGCTCGCCATGATCGCAGTGCTGATTGTCGTGGTAGCTCCGCTTGCGTTCTTGAGCGCGCAGATTTTTCAGGAAGCGGCAGCGCTGTATGTCTCTCTGACGCACAATGGCGACCCCACAAGTATTTCAAAAATTATAAATGATATCGTGCCTACGATCAAAAGGTATGTTCCTGTGCCAATGGAGTTCTCGCTCGATATCAACCAGTACGCGCGGCAGGCATTAAGCTTGCTGCTTCAAAACCTCGGCTCTCTCTTTGCCAATGTGGCGAAAATTATAGTGAGCATTTTCATATTTCTCATCGCTCTGTATTATCTCTTCAAAGACGGGGAAAAACTGAAAGCGGCCTTTGTCGCGTTAAGCCCTTTGCAAGAAATGTATAATGAGACCATCCTGCGCAAACTTGAGGCCGCGGTCAATTCTGTCATACGAGGAAATCTGGTGGTAGCGCTGGTTCAGGGCATACTGACCGCAATCGGCTTTACCCTATTCGGAGTCCCTAACGCAGTGCTGTGGGGCAGCGTTGCTGCCATTGCCGCACTCATCCCCGGTATTGGCACCGCATTAGTGCTCCTTCCGGCAATTTTCTACCTATTTTTCCGCGGAGCCATGCTGCCTGCCGCAGGCCTTTTCTTTTGGGGTATGACGGCCGTGGGGCTCATTGACAATTTTCTCGGCCCAAAGCTTGCCGAGCGGGGTATGCAGATCCACCCGTTTCTCATCCTCCTCTCCATCCTGGGCGGCATTGGTTTTTTCGGCCCTCTTGGATTTTTGCTCGGCCCCCTTGTCTTGAGCCTGCTTGCAGCGCTTCTCGGTATCTACACCGAAATGCGCAAAGAGCAT
>CAYJOT010000040.1:0-5032 GCA_964371935.1 uncultured Candidatus Saccharibacteria bacterium
GAGCGAAGCGAGCGGCGGCGGGGCGGAGCGGTCAAAATTCGCAGTCCGGATTTTGCTCAAAGAAAGTTCGGATTTCGTCCAATAGACACCACAAAAAGAAACTTGGTCGGAAATGGAAGCGTCGCGAGATTTTTGCCTCGCAAAAATCCTGCTCCGCAAGGCAAAATTCGCTTTTGTTTTCGCCGTAAATTCAAAAAGTTCGCCCCAATAAAAATATGGAAGAGCGCAAACCAAATTGAAAATATTAACCGAGGAATCCGCCAAAAACTCCGCCGCGGAGAATGGCTGACCAAGGCCCCCTTTGGCTATGTGAATAATCCAAAAACGCGAACAATCGAACCTCACCCTGTTTACTCTCGCATTATCGTCAAAGCGTACAAAGAATACGCCAAAGGTACTTACTCCTACGAATCGTTGGCGGGGTTTTTGGCGGATCACGGCATCGTTACAAAATCCCGAACGCCACCTGCCAAAGCTTCCGTCGCTCGTATGCTCTCCAATCGTGTCTATCTCGGCTTTACTTATCACAAAGGCGAATATCACGACGGAAGCTTTGCGCCAATTCTTTCTCCGACACTGTTTGAAGCAGTACAGAAAGTGCTTGCGAAAAAAGCAAAGCCGAGAAAACAGAAAGCTCACTACGATTTCCCATTTGTTCAATTTATACAGTGCGGCGAGTGTGGAGGAATGGTAACGGCTCAATACTCAATCAATCGCTGGGGCACAAAATATATTTACTATCATTGCACCAAAAAGCACGGCAAATGTGGCCAGCCGTATATCTAAGAATCCGCACTCGCCGGACAAATGCAAGCACTGCTTCAAACAGTGTCGCTTCCTCTTGAAGAAATTGAAAACATGGAAAAGCAAATTTACCTTTGGGAAAAGGAATCAATTTCTTCAAGAGGAGATGTCGCCCAAAATCTCAAAAACAAACTTTCCGAAACAAAAGAAAAATTAGATAAACTTGTTTCCATTTACCTTGACGGCGATATTGAACGCATATCCTATCTCGAACGTAAAGATGTATTACTGCGCCACAAAGCCAAGCTGGAGGAAAGTTTGGTTGATTTTGGGCGACAGAGAAAGAATTGGATCGAACCCTTGCGGAGTTTCGTTTTGTCTTTGAGAGAAGCCGTTATTTTGGAAAAAGGCGAAAACTATTTCGCATGGAAAGAGTTTTTCCAAAAAATCGGCTCTAACCCCTCTCTCAAGAACAAAACGCTTTCAATCAACTGGGGCGAACTTTTTGAATTTACGGCGAAAACAAAAGCGGATTTTGCCTTGCGGAGCGGGATTTTTGCGAGGCAAAAATCTCGCGACGCTTCCATTTCCGACCAAGTTTCTTTTTGTGGACCTACGGGGAGTCGAACCCCGACTTCATCCATGCCATGGATGCGTGATACCGCTTCACCATAGGCCCTTTAGTTTTTGCCCCCGAGAGGAGTCGAACCCCTATCTTTCGCTTAGGACGCGACGGCTCTGTCCGTTGAGCTACGGGGGCCCCACTGCGCTAAAGTTTCGCGAGACAAGCTCTTTCGCATTAATTTCTAAATCATGCTACCATATTTTTATGGCTTTCACAAACTACGAAGAACATATCATCAAGACGATTGAGAACGTAATGCCGGGCGTAGTCAGTATCATGGTGGGCAAGGAGTATGAGGAAATTTTGGCCGAGCGGCCGCATGAACTCATGGTGCCGCACGCGAGCAAACTTGAGCCGGCTCTTCCGCCGCCTCCGCCGGAAGACGAACTTCCCCACACGCCAAGCGGCAAAGTGCAGATCGGTGGCGGATCAGGATTTTTGGTTGACCCGTCAGGATTAGTGCTCACCAACAAGCACGTGGTCTACGATACAGATGCCGAATACATCATTACCACCGCTTCCGAAGACACCTATCGTGCCTGCGTGGTTGCGCGGGATCCTCTCAACGACGTTGCAATTCTGCAGATTGAAGGAGAAGATTTCCCGTACATTCCGCTTGGCAATTCAAACGCGATCAAGCTCGGCCAAACCGTACTCGCAGTCGGCACCGCACTTGGCGAGTTTCAAAATACGGTCTCGTCCGGCATCGTGTCCGGACTTTCGCGGTTTATTACCGCGGTTACCGACTCCGAAGGCCACTCGGAGCGCCTGCGCGGGCTGATTCAGACCGATGCGGCCATCAACCCTGGCAACTCCGGCGGCCCACTCGTGAATCTCAACGGCCAGGTAATCGGCATTAACGCCGCAGTTGTATTTGGCGCGCAAAACATCGGATTCGCGATCCCGATCTCCAAGGCGAAATACGATCTGGGGGAACTCAAAAAATATGGGCGTATCCGCAGGCCGTTTCTTGGCGTGCGCTACGTGCTGCTCAATCCAATGCTCATGAAAAAATTCAAACTGCCGATCGAGCGCGGCGCGTTCGTACTTCGCGAAGGCACGCCCGGCAGACCCGCGATTGTGGAAAAATCCCCAGCTGATCGCGCAGGCATACAGGAAGGAGACATCATTCTCGCGCTCAACAATACGGCCATCACCGAGAAAACTGCGCTTGAAGATGTGCTTGAAAACGTAGCGCTCGGCGCCAACATCTCCGTCAAAGTGCTGCGCAAAGGAGAAGAGAAACTGCTCACGCTTATCGCCGAGGAACGACTCGTGTAAAAGGCGGCTCAGGGGTTAAACTTCGAACCGCAATAATCGGGCGCTATGAAAAGTCCTTTATAGGTATTTCCTCCGCAGAGGAGAAAAACTTCTCACCCTCACCGCCGAGAAACGAGCCGTATAAAATCTATATCAACAAACTTCCGACGATCGTGAGATAACCTCATTAATTTGGTTGATGAAAAAACAAGAATCCGTGATGCGTATGCGACACAACAGCTGATGTTTGAGAACATTCGTGTGTATGATAAAAATACACGCGAAATCTCCTTGTTGCCGTGGGGGAATCAGGAAATACGGCATACGTCGAAGACAGTGTACCCTGTGCAAGAAAACATGGAGGGTACGGAAGAAAAAGCGGGGACGAAAGCATCTGCGCATCACCCCGCATCTGGCCGAACGCTATCTCACCAAATCAACAGGGACTATGCATGCGTATGCGCGGATTCGAAGTATGCCGCAAGAAACCATGCGCAGACGATTCATTCAAAGTCGTACTGCCATGCTCGCGCGCACTCCATGGGAGTTTCCTCAGTTGGATGAGCCTCTCATCGCAATCGCAGACGCCATGTGGCATGCAAGCGAGGGGATCATGAGACCTAACACCGACCTTTGTTCTTTTGAGCAGTAGACCCATGACAGATTTTCAATATGTTTTGCATAGCATTTATTGAGCACCACATCATCAATGATGAGATGTCCGCCTGATAGGTTGCCAAGGGCTCTGAAGATAAAAGCTCGTAGGAGTGTTTGCCATTCGAGCTTGGTATCTTTAAGAGTCCTTGAGAGCCGATCATGCGACAGACCAACGACTCTGGCTATGGCGGCGCAGGTTGCTTGCTCGGATACCGAGAGCAACCCAGATACATAATTGAGAACTGTAGTAGGCATAATGGTTTTTGTTAAAGAGAGCTGACTTTTCATGCTCTCAACCCATTATACCCTTTATTTACTGGTTAATCTTGGGGTGCGTAGGTCCTGTAATTAATGGGTATGACCCACGATCGTCCATTATTTGTTGACCCAAATTTTATACTCCGCCTCGCTGGTCGATCAGACCGCCAACATAATTTGCTTTATAGATCAACTTTTCTCCGTGCGTGATTTTCTCCTCGCCGGAGAATTGTTCTATTTCTCCTCCCCACGAGTTCGTATAGACCAATTCCCCTTCCTGATATTTCTTTGGCCCACGAAACGGATAATCTTCAGGCATCCGTATAAGCGCGTTTCGCAGAATCTGGTAGACCTGATTTGTCTCCACTCCTTTTTCAACCCAGCCATAATATACCATTATCCACATCGGCCTATCCTGATGGAACACCACCACTCTCCCGCCATACGGCTCCCCGCCGAAAAAATTGTCGTGCGATCTCCACTCATCCTTTTCAAAAGGGATCGTGGTTGATCCGTCTGATTCTCTGATCCACCTTTTCTCCTTCCCGCTCGCGTATCCGGCTTTGTTGGAGTCGATCAAAAATTGTCGTAATGATTCTTTGTTCATAAAATTTGGGCGGCTGACTGGAATTGGACCCATGCAAAAATATTTTAGGGGTGTCCAGAGAGAATCGGACTCTCGTAGCCGCCTCCACAGGGCGGTGCTTTACCACTAAGCTATGGACACCATGAATTTTTACAGTATAGCAGAAAAACGGCTCTTGACAAGGGGTTTGATTGATATATCCTAGTGTATAATTACGGCACCAAAACTTTATCTGCTTTACCATTTGCTCCTGCACATCCGGAGTTTTCCGATAGAACTCCACGTAATAAGATTCATACTGGATCGTAATGTCGATTGGATCGCGGTGCTCGTCGGGATTTCCGTGCTATGCTATATCGCCTTTCGCGGCAACTCGTCAGGAATCGCATTGCGCTTTTTGCTTTCTTCCCGTATCGCTTCGGCACAGTTCATGAGTCGGACAGTCAAACCGCCGGCATACCGAAGAGCTATAGCTTCAACCGCCTGGGCATCCGAAGATGGCTGCTCTTTCGTCAACCGCACGATTTCGCGATCTTTCGCTATAAGCTGCCCGCGCAGCGCCAATACTTCTCTCTGCGGCTCTTCTATGTTCCGCCGGACAAATGTGCGACCATATATATTTGAAAAAATTCAGGAAACCGTGTAGGATAGGAACAGTTTTCAGAGCACGAGAAAAACGCCGTGGTAGCTCAGTGGTAGAGCAGACGCCTGAAGAGCGTCGTGTCGTCAGTTCGATTCTGACCCGCGGCATTGCATTTTCGCGGGATTAGTATAGTGGTAGTACACGTGCTTGCCAAGCACGAGACACCGGTCCGATCCCGGTATCCCGCACCAAAACCAGATTTTGCGGTTTTTCGGACACCATAAAGATTTCTTTGGCTATGACCTTTTTTGCAAAAAGG
>CAYJOT010000041.1:0-4914 GCA_964371935.1 uncultured Candidatus Saccharibacteria bacterium
AAGCAGAAGAAAACCCTTCTTGAGAAGGCGGACTTTTGTATGCGTAGAGCTTGGTAGCGGAATAAATACAAGCGACACGCAACACCACCTTCTCACCGCGGGAAGGTGGTTTCCGTTTTTGAGGTTGATCTCGGCAATGGCTGCGACCATTTTGGAGGTCAGTCTCAACAGTGGGACTGAACACAGCACTTTTACAAGGAGAAAAAAATGAAACACTTTGATTGGTATAAAATTTGGTATAAAATCCAGTGCTCTTTGTGCGGCGACATGATTGAATTCCCCGCAATGTACTTTGGCATTAGGTGCAGGGCAGACCGAAGAGTAGAGCATACATATTGCCACAAGTGTTACACCAGCTACGTGGAGCCAAAAGGAGCAATATGCGAATGCAATCTTTCTCAACAACAAAACGCGTAAACCACTGCGCGTTTTTGAAATGAGCGGCGAATTCTGTTCTCATATAACAGCAGCAGAGCACTCGCATGGTAAAAGCAGTATAGCATTTGCCAAAGATGGTGAAGGTCGGTATACTGGAGGAAAGATGCATCACCAAATTAAACGAAAGCGCATAGCATATGTCACATAACATACCCTCTCGTGTATATTGGTATTCCTTAAAAGATCCTCATCCGAGTGAGGGTCTAACGGGCAAAATAAAAACTAACATTGCAGTTATCGGTGGGGGGATGGCGGGTCTTTCTTGCGCCCAGAAACTGTACGAGGCGGGCCATCAGGTGGTGGTAATCGAAAAAGATTTTTGTGGGTCTGGGGCGAGCGGCAAAACATCGGGCTTCATTACTCCTGATTCTGAAATCGAGTTGAGTTCCCTTCTCAATACATACGGACCAGAGAAGGCCAAACGCATTTGGGAGTTTGTTCTATCTGGCGTCGAGAGCATTCGCAAAAATATAGAGCACTACAATATTTCTTGTGACTATCAAAAACAAGATTCTCTATTTATTGCAAACAACGCTTCGAGTTTCAAGCATGTAAAAAAAGAACATGGGGCGCGAAGGCAATTGGGGTATGCGAGCACACTGTTTGATACTACTAAAATTAAAGAAATAATCGGTGGAAATGAGTATGCGGGCGCAGTCAGGTATCCGGATACATTTGGCATGAATTCATATCTCTATTGCCAAACAATGAAAGATATACTCCGAACATCTGGTGTTCCAATATACGAACAGACGCCCGTGGAGCGTATTGTGGGTCAAGAGATTTTCACTCCCCACGGACGCATCACAGCCGACCACATCATTGTCTGCACTGATAGATTTATACCAGATTTAGGAGTTTTAAATAAAGAAATCTATCATGTACAGACATTTCTTGGTATTACAAAACCGTTATTACCCGAACAAGTTCTACGAATATTTCCAAATGATGCCCTGATGGTTTGGGATACTGATTTGGTGTATAATTATTTTAGAAAAACTTCCGATAACCGCTTGCTTATTGGTGGTGGAGATCTTGTGTACACCTATGCCCACAATGTTACAAAGAATACAGCACGATTTGGCAGGCGGCTCAAAAATTACATACAGAAAAAATTTCCTAGCATTACTATTGAGATGGAATTTCTCTGGCCAGGAATGTTGGGAGTGAGTAAAGACCTGCTCCCAATTATTGGACCGGATGACCATAATGATCGTGTATTTTATGTCGGTGCTGCAACGGGCTTGCCGTGGGCGGCAGCGCTCGGTCAGTATGCTGCAGGTCGGTTGCTGCATGGCATCAATGAATTTGATGAAGACTTTTCATCCAAGCGCCGCTTTGTCATTGGCCCGCGTATGCAATCGCTCTTAAGTACACCGGCGACATATGCTCTTTCACATGGTATTGCAAAGTATTTATAAAATTAATTAACTGAACCATATGAATAAAAAAATAGTGGTTGGTGTCGGAATTCTTATTATCTTGGCGGGAGCATACTGGCTCCTGTCGCCATTGTGGAGGAACGTGGTATTAAATGAGGAATTGCCTCGTGCTACTGATACGGTGCCTATCAAGGATAATTTATCGGTCATGGACATGAACACAAAAGCAGATTTTGAAAAACAAACCATGGAAATGAAGGATAAGATGATGGCAAAAAGCGATGCAATGCCAGCAAATCAACCAACGGTAATCGGTCAGGCCGAAATGGTTGCCCGAGCGCATACTGTTGAAGGCAATGCTCTACTGGTTAAGTCTGGTAATGAAACCTTTCTTCGGTTTGAAAAACTCAAAACAATCAATGGCCCTGATTTGCGGATATATCTTTCATCTGATTTGAGCGCTGACAATATCGTAGACCTCGGGCCGATTCGGGCAACCGAGGGAAATGTGAATTATATAATTCCTCCCGGTACTGATCTTGGAAAATACAAAAATGCCATGATCTGGTGTCGCGCATTCGGTGTACTTTTTAGCTACGCACAGTTTTAGCGGGATCCAACTATGATTTCAGAAATTGATCTTCATATCATCGCCCTCTTGCGCAGATACAGTTTCCCGCTGGCGCGCGTTTCGCTTTTTATCGTCTTTTTTTGGTTTGGAGCGCTGAAGATCGCGCATACCAGCCCGGCAAACCCCCTGGTTGACGCGCTGCTTTCGCGTACGCTTCCCTTTCTCACGTTCGAGCAGTTTATCTTCTTGTTTGGTCTCTACGAAATGCTCATCGGGATCACGTTTCTCGTGCCAAAACTTGAACGCGTTGCCATCGCATTGCTCATCCCGCACATGGTCACCACCCTGCTCCCGCTCATCCTCCTTCCCAAAATCACCCGGCAGGGATTTCTGATCCCCACGCTCGAGGGCCAGTACATCATCAAAAACTGCGTCATCGTAGCGCTCGCCTTCTCCATAGCCACGCGATTGCGACCGATGAAAGAAAACAAATAGAGAGATGTTAAAAACGGCTACTTGACACTGTATAGTTTAGTATATACAATTGCGATATGAGCGTGTTTGATACCATATTTGGATTTGAATGGGATGCGCACAATCGGGATAAAAATCTGATCACTCACGGAGTGACTAACGAAGAATGCGAGGAAGCATTCTTTGATCCGGATAAAAAGATCTTAGGGGATGAGTTGCATTCGAAAAATGAGGCGCGCTACGTTCTCATTGGGCGCATGAATACGGGCAGATTATTATTTATCGTGTTCACGCTGAGGAAAAACAGGGTACGCGTAATATCCGCGCGCAACCTGAACAAGCGGGAACAAAAACTATATGAAGAAGCAGCTTAAGATTCCACAATTTAAAAATGAGGATGAGGAGCGGAAATTTTGGTCCCGCGTTGACTTGAGCAAGCATTTTGCACCCCGCGACTTCAAATCCGGCGCATTTCCCAATCTGAAGCCCTCTTCCCGCTCAATCTCGCTCCGCCTGCCGGAGTATATCTTGGCGCGTCTGAAAGAGCGGGCGCACGCGCTCAACGTGCCATATCAATCATTGATGAAGCAGTATATTACGCACGGAACATTGCAGAAGTAGCATTATAAACATTCTTAAAGGCATTAAATTTTTCTATCTCATGGGGGCGATATTGCTTCTTGCTGTTTCTATTGTTGTCTATCCCACGCTCCACCACCGCTCCCATTGATGATATAGAAAACCTCTCACCAGTGAGAAGAGGGGTTATTAAAACTAAATCAGATGGATTTCTTGGAGATATACTTGAAATTGTGCAAGTGCTTGGGGAAAATCCCGCCTTCCCAATCCGATCCGAAAGTGATTGCCTGGCCAGTGGAATACCGATCCGGGAACGAGCAAGGTGCTTTTTTTCTTGAGCAGGTCATCGCATAACCGATCAATGCGAACTGCCGTGTTCAGTTTCGGGAATGCAACGGTTCCGGCACGCGGTTTGACCCAAGAAAAAAGACTCTCATTTTGCTCAAAGAACAGTTGTAGGAACAATAGATTGTTCCGAATTATATCCACATTGCGTCGAATAATTGTGTTTCTGGCACGAAGACCGATCAGCGCAAGAATTTCGCTCGGTGCGCTGCTACAGATTGTCGTGTAGTCCTTGAACCGGACAAGTCGCTGAAAAATTTCTTTGTCCTGCGTGGTAAGCCACCCGATTCGGAGACCCGCCAGTCCGAAAATTTTTGACATACCACAAAGCGAAACTCCTTTCTCGTATACCTCGCCGACCGAGGGAAGACGATCTATCTCCGAATACTCAAGAAACCGATACATCTCGTCCGAAAAAACAAACACGTCATTTTCTTGAGCGAGTGCGATTATCTCTTCAAACTCTCGTCTTGACGGAAGCTCACCAGTAGGATTATGCGGAAAGTTAATGACGAGCAGTTTTGTAGTTTTGTTCAACATCAATTCTTTGAGATCATCAATCTCAAAGTGCCAGGTGTCTCTATTCGGCATCCACGCCGCGACATCACAGTCAAGATATTCTGCAACTTCAGAAAGCGATTGATAGGCGGGATACGTTACAACAACACGATCCTCACGATTCAAGATCGCATTCATGGTAATGAAAATACCCTCTTCCGGGGTACAAATCAATACCTTGTCTGGTGTGATAGTGTTATTATAGAGACGGCTCACTTCTTCGCGGAGCAACGGATGACCCTGTGATTCAGTGTATTCTAGGCGTAGTCCCATCCATAGGTCCAATGATTCGTCATCAGCTAACAGAATAAGCTCACTCATTCTGTATGTCTCCGGATCAGACGGCGAGAGCAGATATGATACACTCAACTCGTCCCGTTCATCAAAATAGCGCTCTAGATCAAAGCGATCAATGTTCATATACCTTCTCCCTGTTATTTGTAAATGAACCTCTTATTAATTTCTATATCAGTTTTCCAGCGGTGAGTCAATTTTGCTCACAGGGTGAAAGGCGGTATACTAACAGGAGATGCACCATCCAACTAAGCGAAATCATGCCCCACACCC
>CAYJOT010000042.1:0-4826 GCA_964371935.1 uncultured Candidatus Saccharibacteria bacterium
TATTGTTATTTTGCCATGGCGCAAGCTTAAGGCCGTGGTTGAGTGGAGAGGAATTTCCTCTTCGCCACTGGTTATACTGATTCGTAATGGTTACTCCATACCACCCTCCGCTCACATTGGGTGGTCGTGTATATCCAAGCGAAAAGCTATTGGGCTGAGTATCCCAGCCAACTGTTGCTGATTGCCACTGACTGGTGATAGAAGACCATTGGATCCATGTGGGAGTTGACGCATCGCCGCGAGGGAAACCCCACAGCCACAGAACCACTTGATCTGCAACTTGCGGCAGACCGCCAAGATCGAACCGAAGCAGTGTGTGGTATTGATCGCCCCATCCGCCGACCTGCAATTTCTCATTGCGCATACCAGTTTTGTAGTACACGTTTCCGTACCATACATCCATCCCATCAAAAGGTCCGGGTTGACGTGATACCAGAGTGGATGCCGCCTCAACAGTTTTTGGATTCAGTAGGACAGAGGTGCCGCTAAAACCAGTGGCTACTAAACCTATTGTCACCTTCCCAAAACTTCGAAATAGTTCCCGTCGGGTCACTTCACTTGTCATGCTTTCCATGATCGTTCCCTTTTGAACAGATTGTTTGGTTTTCATTTCCTCACTCCTCTTTTGTTAAAGGACACCCTATGAACCGGTTTTTGGCGCATTGCGTAACGCGCATCCGGTTCTGAATGGAGTATATCGTATCAGCTTTATTGTTATCAAGGGCTATCAGCATTTTTCTTTGACTCCGCTCACCTCTCTTGCTACACTGCAATCAAGGAACAAGAACTCATCATTGGTCCGCTTGCGTGGAGCGAGGTATGCAAAGAGGCCGCAGCCCCGCTCACGGCAGACCTGAAACCCGAAGAGGTGCCGGTGAGTTTGGGGTAGAAAGTACCAGGAGAGTACGGGTGTTTTTTTGTTTTGTCTAACTGTGGTAGTATGAGGATATTATGTTTTCTTTTTTCTCTCAAAAACAGAATGATGAGAACCTGAAGGCGGTTACGGAAAGTTTATATAAGCAGAATTCGGAGCTGGTGGTGAAGAATAAGACGCTCTCGCTGCTGCGGCAGCTCTACCAAATCAGCATTCAGACGCTCGAGCCACAAGCGCTGGGGAATGAAATCGTGAAGATAGTGCGGGCGGCTTTGGAGCTTGAGTTGGTGGGGATTTTTGTTATGGGAGAAGGGGACAGGAGCCTTCACCCTTTGGCTTTTGGAATATCGAAAAGACTGCACAAAGTTGAAGCGGAATCCGGCTATACTTTTGAGAAATATACTATTTCGAATCTTAAAGAAAATCCTTTTCTACAGGAGATTATACAAGGCAGATCGGCACACCATAAAGATGGGCTTGGGCATATATGGAAAGATGTGATTCCCCAAGAAGTGCGGAATCGTGCCGTGGAGGAAGTCCATATCAAGACAACATCGGGATACCCGCTTCTCATCAACAACAAGCTGATCGGCGTCCTCGTCTTGTTTTCAAACAGAAAATTCGATGAACTTGCCGAATATGAGCAAGAATCGCTTGCAATTTTTGCAGATGTGATCGCCGTAGCTCTTGATAAAGCCCAACTCTACGAGCAACTGCGGGTAATGAATGATAAACTAACTTTAGCAAACGCGCGACTCAAAGAGCTGGATCAGCAGAAATCGGAGTTTGTCTCGATTGCCGGGCATCAGCTGCGTACGCCGCTTACGATCATTAAGGGATATATCTCGCTGGTGCAGGAAGGGGAGTTTGGCGCTACAAAGAAAAATAAAAAACTTCAGAATGCCCTTGCCATCGTTGCGAACTCGACGGATCAGCTGGTAAAATTGGTCTCGGACTTGCTTGATCTGTCGCGGATTGAGTCAGGAAAGATCAACTATCAGTTCAAGGAATCCGATTTTGTGAAAATGGCGGAGGGAATCGTGAAGGAATATACGCCAAAGGCAAAAGATAAAAAGTTGCAGCTGGTATTTGAAAATAATGCCAAGGATATTGCTCCCTTTTTGTTTGATCCGGATAAAATGCGCGAAGTGATAGTCAATCTGATTGATAATGCGATGAAGTATTCGAAAGAGGGAGAGATCGTTGCCAGCACCGGTCTGACCAATCAAAACGCCACACTGCGTTTTAGCGTGCGCGACCACGGGATTGGCATTAAGAAAGAAGACCTCCCGCAGCTTTTTGTGAAATTCACGCGCCTTGCCGAGGCAAAAAACATCGAGGCCAACGGCACCGGCATCGGCCTCTACTTTGCCAAACGCATCATAGAAGACCACGGCGGCCGGGTAGGCGCGGAATCGCCCGGCCTTGGCAAAGGCAGCACCTTTTGGGTGGAGTTGCCGATTAAAAAATGACTTTCATAGGTTTTTAAGAAATAGAGCGAGTAAAATTTCTATCACTATGTTGACCGATCGGTCAACATAGTGATGATAGAACTTAGAATCTCGTTTTTACGGCTCAAGCCGCCGGACACCACGGTGGACCGAAATAGCCAAAAGCAAAAAAGTCCGCCTTTATCCAGTGTTTACAAACGGGTTCTCCATCTCAAAAACCAGCTTTTCCAGTCCGTTAATTTCATTGGGATGGACCCCCGTATTTCATTTTGTACAGCTTGCCGACCGCGCAAAAAAGCGCATCGGCGTAATTGAAGCCGAGTTTTTCCGATACTTCTTTCACTGCTTGCTCTGAATTACCCTCAACCTCAACAAACGGTTCGAGAAATGGCCACTCATCAATGGTAATATCCACGCCATTGAGGCGCCATAGCTCTCGCCTTGTTTCCTGATATGATTTTGGTTCGCAGCCGATGGTTTTCAAAAGCTCCACCGCATCGTCAAAATTATTTATCTCAAGGCAAAGCTCCTTTTGATTCTCTATTTTATCCCCGTCAATCACTTTCAAGCCCAAGGTGATCTTGTCTCCATCATCACGTACCCGAAGCCACGCATCCTTTGACCGCTTTTCTTTTGGTAGATAAAATGGGATTCTCTTTTGCAGGTACTCCGGACGTATCAATTCTGCTCCTGCGTGGCGGAGATGTTTGCGCATCTCATCTTTATTCACATTGGTAAAAGTCGCCTCGTATTCGATGTTCATACATGGATCATATCATAATCCTGAACGCAATGCAGTATCTCCTGGTCTCAACGCGCTCACCTACCTGATTCTTCTCCGCCAACTGGCGGATCAGAATGACTAAGTGATGGTCAACGCGTAGTCCTAAGTTAAAAACGATTCTTAACATTTATGTGACGATCGTCAGGAGTTTGTTAAGAATTAAAGTCGGACACGCGAAACTTAAGGCTCCAATCTTTTGACGCCGCGGTAGAGGAAAGAGGCCTCGCGGACGTTTTCGATATTGAGGAGCTTCATGATCATGCGGTTGGGGCCCATGCCAAATCCGCCGTGCGGGGGACAGCCGTATTTGAAGAAATTGAGGTAGAATTGGATCGGCTCAAGCTGCATGCCTTTTTCTTGGGCCTGCGAGACCAGTACGTCGTAGCGATGTTCGCGCTGCGCGCCGGTGGTCACTTCAAGTCCGTTCCAGAGCAGATCAAAACTTTTCGTGAGAGATGGGTTGTGCTCGTCGCGCATATGGTAAAACGGCCGCATGTGTGCGGGATATTCGGTAATGAATACGAATTCATGTCCGTACTTTTCGCCCACATACTCGGAAATTTTTCGCTCCTCCTCCGGCGAGATGTCGTTGTCTTTTTCGCTTGGCACGCCAAGATCGGCAAGGATTTTTTTTGTTTCTTTCATGGAAATCCGCGGAAATGGGAGCGACGGAACAACCACCTCGCAGTCAAGAAGCGCGTGTATTTCTTCCCCATATTTGTCTTTCACTTTTTGCAGCACATATTGAATGGTCTTTTCTTCTTCTGCCGTGATATCTTCATGAGACGAGATATATGAAATCTCCATATCGTACCCGGTAAATTCAGTCGCGTGGCGGGAAGTAAAAGACGGTTCGGCCCGGAATACCGGGCCCACTTCAAACACCTTCTCAAATCCGGCAGCCATTGCCATCTGTTTGTAAAACTGCGGGGACTGGGCAAGGTACGCTTTGCGTTCAAAGTATTTCACCTCAAATACCTCGGAGCCGGACTCGCTCGGAGTTGCGATAAGCTTGGGGGAGTGTATCTCAATATAATCATGACTCACCCAGTATTCCCGGAAAGCGGCCTCCATCAGTGTCCATACCTTAAAAACTAACGCGTGTTTGGGTTTTCGCAAATCAAGCCATCGCCAATCAAGCCGGATTGACTGATCCGCTTCTTCGTCGTTTCCTTTTTCAATAATGGGAATGGGCAATTCCGGCTCTGCGAGGGAAAGTACGCATACCTGCTCCGCGGCAATTTCAAACCCGCCCGGGGCCTGGCGCTCCTCTTTTGCGAGTCCTGAAATCTCCACTACCGATTCAAGATTGAGCGAATCAACGGTCTGTCTCGCTTTTGTCTTATCCTTGGTAACGACGACCTGCACAACGCCGGAAATATCACGCACGAGCAGAAACTGAATGCTGCCCTGATTCCGGATCACCTGCACAAAACCGGCAATGGTCACCTGCCCGCCGATATGCTGTTTGAGGTCCCCGATATGAGTCCGTTCCATATGCCTTTCATGCTACTATGCTCTCAAAAAGCACGCAAGTATAGTAACAGCCGGGAATTGGTTTCGACCTTTCTTCTCATTTAGGGATGCCTGCCACATAAAAAAACTTCTTGCCAAAATGGCATGTTCCACTCTGATCCTGATCTTTGAGAGTGCGCGATTCTGCTTCATCGAGTATCCGCTTGTCGTGGACTGACCCGGGTCTAAGTTTCGTCCTCGC
>CAYJOT010000043.1:0-4705 GCA_964371935.1 uncultured Candidatus Saccharibacteria bacterium
CAAAGGAGAAGGCAAAAGTTATTGAAAAATTCAGGATTCATGACAAGGATACCGGCTCGAGCAATGTGCAGGTTGCGGTTTTGACCAAGGAGATCGAGCGGCTGACCGGACACCTGAAAACAAACCCGAAAGACAACCACTCGCGGCGCGGGCTGTTGGGCATGGTGTCGCAGCGGAAAAAACTCCTTGATTACCTTAAAAACACCAACGTACGCAAGTACAACAATGTGATCAAAAAGCTCGGGCTCAAACGATAAGCCAGCCATGTCAGTCATCAAGCACAAGGCACAGCGCGTCGCAGTACTCATTGACGTGCAAAACATGTATCACTCGGCGAAAAATCTCTACAATGCGCGGGTGAATTTCAAAGAAGTGCTCCGCGCCGCCGTGGGGGATCGCGAATTGGTGCGCGCCATCGGCTACGTGATCCGCACGGAGTCGGGTGAAGAAAAAACATTCCTAGACGCGCTGGTCAAAATGGGTATTGAGACGCGCATTAAAGACCTGCAGGTGTTTGCGGGCGGCGCCAAAAAAGCGGATTGGGACGTAGGCACGGCTGTAGATGCAGTGCGCTTGGCGCACAACGGTTCCGTGGACGCGATCGTACTCGTGACCGGCGATGGGGATTTTATCCCGCTTGTGGAATATCTCACCAAAGCGCACGGGATCCAGACCGAAGTCATGGCGTTCGGCCGCTCCGCCTCGCAAAAACTGCAGGAGGCCGCCGATGATTTCATAGACCTTAGCACCGAGCCGAAAAAATATCTGATGAGAATCCGGTAAACCATTAGTAATGTATTTTTAATTTACGCGGCAATAACGCGTGCAAAAGAAGATAACACCACGATACTTCATTCGTTTCTGCGGGTGAGCCAAACAGCTTGCAATCGGGAATGAATATGGTATCGCACCATCTCTTTTTTGCCGCATTGCTGCTCGTTCAAACATAGTATGGAATCATACAAATATTCGAAAGTTATCGAAGGCAAGACGCTGCATGTGGAGCTGACCAATTGGGCGGAGCAGGCCAACGGGTCGGCGCTGGTACGGATGGGAGATACGCTCATACTCGCAACCGCAGTGATGAATCCGCATCAGCGCGAGGGAGGGGATTGGTTTCCGCTCATGGTGGATTATGAGGAGAAATTTTATGCGGCCGGAAAAATACTTGGCTCGCGGTTTGTGAAGCGAGAGACGCGGCCGTCCGAAGACGCGGTTTTGACCTCGCGATTGATTGACCGGTCCATCCGGCCGCGTTTTGATATGCGCATGCGAAACGAGGTACAAATCATCGTAACTGTGCTCTCGATTGATGATGAACACGACCCGGACGTGCTTGCGCTTTTTGCCACATCGCTTGCGCTTTCGCTTTCCAACATTCCATGGGACGGGCCTACGGCTGGCGCGCGCGTTGGTCTCATAGACGGCGCATTCGTGCTCAACCCGACCTATCAGGAACGCACGAGTGCCGCGCTCGACGTGATTTTTTCCGGCACCGCAGATCGCATCAATATGCTTGAGGCCGGAGCATCAGAGGTGTCGGAGCAGCAGTTTGCCGATGCAATTGAATTCGGCTTTCGCTCGATTCAGGAACTAACCGCATTCCAGAAAGAAATTTGCAGCGAGCACAAAAAGGAAAAAGCGGTTGTCCCGCTCTCCACGCCATCACCAGAGATGATCGAGCTTTTTGAAAAAGAATTCAGCGCGAAGGTTGAAGATGCGGTGTACCAGAAAAACCGCCACTCGGCGTATGAATCGACCGACGCGGTGCGAAAAGCGTGGCTTGCGCGCGCGCAGGAAGCATTATCCGATTCATTTGTAAAAGGAACTGCCGAGTTTCTCATGGAGGAAAAGGTAAACGACATCGTGCATGAGCGCATCATCAACAAAAACGAGCGCCCTGACGGACGCAGGCCAGAGGATCTTCGCGATTTGCACGCATCTGCCGGATTGCTGCCACGCGTGCACGGCTCCGGACTCTTTATGCGCGGCGAGACCCATGTGCTGTCCATGCTTACGCTTGGCGCGCCCGGAGACCAGCAGATCGTGGAGGGGATGGAGACCCGCACCAAGAAAAGATTTCTGCACCACTATAATTTCCCGCCATTTTCAACCGGCGAAGTAAAGCCCATGCGAGGTCCCGGACGGCGCGAAATCGGACACGGCGCGCTTGTTGGACGGGCATTGGCGCCATTGATCCCTTCTGCTGATGAGTTTCCCTACACGATCCGCATCGTGTCCGAAGTGCTTTCGTCAAACGGTTCGTCTTCTATGGCATCGGTTTGCGGCTCATCACTCGCGCTCATGGATGCCGGAGCGCCGATCAAAAAACATGCGGCAGGCGCGGCCATGGGACTGATGATGAACAGCAAGGGGGAATATAAAGTGCTCACCGACATCCAGGGGCCGGAAGATCACTTTGGCGATATGGATTTCAAGGTGGCTGGCACGCGCGATGGCATCACTGCCGTACAAATGGACGTGAAGATTGAGGGCATTACGGTTGAAATTCTGCGCGATGCGCTGGGACACGCCTATCGGACACGAATGAAGATATTGGACACCATGGAGGCAATTATCTCGGAGCCACGCGAGAACTTGAGCGAGTGGGCGCCGCGCATTATCACGCTCAAGATCAATCCGGAAAAGATCGGCGCGCTTATTGGGCCAGGCGGCAAGATCATCAACGAGATCATTGCCAAAACCGGCGTGCAGATAGATATTGAAGAAGACGGCACCGTATTTGTCACGTCCGAGAAAGAAGCGGGCATAGCTGAAGCGCTTGAACTTATCAAAAAAGTTACCAAGGAGCTCAAACCCGGCGAACTCGTAGAAGGCAAAGTCACCCGCCTGCTTGATTTTGGCGCATTTGTCGAGATCGGACCGAGACAGGAAGGGCTTATCCATATTTCCGAACTTGCCCCGTGGCATGTTGAACGCGTAACGGACATTCTGAATATGGGCAACACAACCCAAGCAATGGTAAAAAATATAGACGATCAAGGACGCATTAATCTTTCACTCAAAGACGTGCCCGGAAAATATTCTGATACGGACATCGCAAACGCCCGCCAGCGCCAAGGCAATATGCCCCGTAATGACGATCATCGGAGTCGAGGCCCGCGAAATTACGGCGGGAGCCGATAGACAAACCACTAATAATTTTAAACCACATATATATGCGATTGCAGTGGCAATGTCTTTGTGCTATTATACACTCATCATGAAATCTAAAAACACTCTTCAAAAAGGCTCGGTTCGATATCTTGTGTTTAGAGATGGAGGCACGTTTTTTGGCGTTGCGTTAGAATTTAATATTGTCGTAGAGGCAACACACCCGATGGAAGCGCTCTTACTGCTTCATGAGGCAGTTGTCGGCTATCTTGAGGCGACGAAACGTGTAAAAATGCGGTCGCATATTTTGAATCAGACACCCGATCCTGAATATGAAAAAATGTGGCGGGAGTACCAGGGACGAAAATTAAAAGAAAAATACGAGGGCATTGTTCGAGGACTTCCTATCTTGAGCGGGGGATGGCTCGAACTTACACGAAAATAGTATTACTCGGCCGCGCGGCCTCAATAACTGGACGTTTAGTGATATCGTGGATTTTTTGAAGAAGCGCGGCTTCCGACACACTCATTCGCGTGGAAGCCATTTTTATTATGCCGGTCATTATGGCGACAAACCACGACAGACACACATTCAATTTCATGGTGCAAAAGCTATTCATCCCAGAACTCTTAAAGCAGTAATCCGCCAGTCCGGAATTCCGCAGAGAGAGTGGCTTGAGGGATAATTTCTATGCCCGAGGTACCTTCTTCACCATCATCCAAGAATCCGGATGAACAGCAATCACACCCGGCTATCCGAACCATGGGTTCGGATATTGATGCGCTGCTTAAAGCAAGCAGGCCCACGGTCTCGCAAATGATTACCAAGGAAACGCCTCGACCGGAATATCAAGTTTCCGGCATATCGAAGCAGCGCCGAAATATAAAAGGCATCTTGGTTATCATCTTCGGCGTTGTGCTCATTGGCGGACTTATCGGCGGGGGAGTGTGGTATTTTTTGCTGACCGCTCCGACGGTACCGTCAGAGCAACGTGTCGGAGCAGGTACGCCCGTTCCCCAAGGCGCGCCGCAATCAATGCCGGTACCCGCACCTGTCCCGCCTCCGCAGCCGCTTTTTCAGACCGATGCTTCGCGCACCATTACGATTCCGGACAACGACCGTTCCGTTTTCATCAAACTCGTGACTGATACGCTTCAAGAACCGGAACGACCGGGTACGATCAGGCGCATTCTGATCAAACTGCAAAAGGGGCAGAATGAACATTACGCCAGCATCACAGAGTTTTTTGACCTTTGGCGTATTACGCCCCGGCAGAACTTTCTGCAAAACATTGACCCGGTGTTTATGTTTTTCGTCTATTACGGATCGGACGGCCCAACCATGGGCTTCGCAACCAAGACACGCGACCCAAACCGCACCTTGGGCGATATCTTCTTTTGGGAGCAATCCCTGATCAGCGATCTTACGCCTTTTTTCTTCCAAGCACAAATCAAACAACCAGACCCTCCCTTATTTGAAGACCGAACCTCTTTCAACACGGATTGGCGCTATATCAAGCTTTCAAGCCAAAAAGACCTGGGCATCGGCTATATGATCTTTCAGGCCAACCGCTTAGTCGTGTTTACCACC
>CAYJOT010000044.1:0-4484 GCA_964371935.1 uncultured Candidatus Saccharibacteria bacterium
AACATTATCTCCCCTGCATATATCTGTAAAAGTCCTGACTAATTATTCAAATGATACACGCCCAAAGTATCTTCGTCAACATCTTGAGACGGGTATTGATATATTGGCTTGACAATATATACAAACTCCTATATACTTTAGTTATTAGTGGCTTCGGCCTCCGAGATCCCGCCTAACGGCGGGTTCGATTTTTTTTGGCATCAATTTCTTTTTTTACCATATTCCATTGGTCAAAATTCTTTTCCATTCTACATTTCCTTTTTCTGTTTCATCGCCTCATCAAGCCGCTCGACAATTCCATCCGTTGCAAATCCGTAGGTATCGTAGTCGCCGATGAATTCGGCAGCGTGAAGGCCTTGCGAATCTCGCGCGCTTTGCCGCGCTTCGTGGAAATCGGAACCGGCCGTGCGGAGCAGATTATATTTGGTAACCAGGCCTTCCAAGTATTCAACATCGTCTTCGGTATGCGATGGGTTGAAAACTTCCACGCCTTTGATCCCCCATCCGATCAGTTGTTGGAGCATTTGTTCAAGCCCGTCAGGATCGTTGCGAAAATGAATGGCCGGGTGCGACCAGATTGCGACTCCTCCCACATCGCGGATCAGCCCGATTGCGTCTGCCGCGGAGATGTGGGCGCGGCGCACGTAATTTGGGCTGTCATCCGTGAGAAATGTTTCGATAAAATCATGTACGGTTGAGATGCCGCCGAGCTTCGTTTGATTTTCCGGATGCGCGAGAATCGCGCGCGCCAGATGCGGCCGCGCGACCACGGCGCCCGTTGCCTGGCTAAGCACATCGTCCCATGTTATGGTAAATCCCGAACATTGCAGATTTGTGACCATCTGCTGCGCGCCAGCAATGCGGCCCTGCTTTGATTCTTCAAGGTTGCGGAGCAGTTTTTCATTCGCGCAGTCAATCCCGTACCCGAGGATGTGCAACCCGTGTTCCTCAACCGACATCTCAATGCCGGGAATCACGCGCACGCCGGACTCGCCGCCTGCAGCCGCGGCTTCTGCAACGCCCGCCACCGTATCGTGATCGGTCATCGCAATCGTCATCACTCCCCGCCCGACGGCCATACGCACAATTTCCGCTGGCGTATGCTGGCCGTCGGACGCGGTTGACTGGATTTGCAGGTCGAAGGTGTTCATAACTAGTCGCCAAAACCATTTTCTTTCCACCGCTCCACGACATTTTTTCTGGATATACCATATTGTTCTATGCAACGAACAATATAGGGTGCGGTTCCCGTGGGTACTACCCCTGAATCCCGATTTGGTATTTTTACCGTATACTGATATCCCAATCGCTCATAGATGTCATCATCTCCATGCGTGTGCACCAGAGAAAAGCCGTGCGCTTCCATAAACGCACGGTGCTCTTTTGCCTTTCGATTCCTGAATCGTTTAGACATTACAATGTCTGAAGATGCCGGATTGATTGCGCGGAAAAATCATATTCCCCCATTGAATCTCTGCAAAATTCAATAAGAATGAGAATTGGCGCAAGATGAAAGTAAACTGCATAACGAAAGGCCGGCCTCGTATTGATGCTTAGTTCAAGGTTCTGTTTGCTTTTATGCAGCGCTCCAAGAAGCGCAATAATTCCGTTCGACAACATTTTTTTAACAATACTAAAATCATCCGCTTCTTCTATGAACCCGGTTTCTTTGCATATGCCAATATATCTTCCGTTCCATTTAAAAATGCGAACGTGCAGTATTCCCTTTTCTTTGGTATTTTTCATATTTGCAACTTATGTATACCATATCATAGAAGTTCGTGCAAGTCATCCGCGCCCCACGCTTAAGCTTCCAATACCAACATTGTTTCGTATAACCCGGTCTTGGGGTTTTTCCGTATGTCCACGTCCGCATAGGAAACGGCTCGGATCTCGTTTTCAACACGATCCGTGGCCACGCCAATGAGCTGGCCGGATAAAAAATTTTCCCCGAATTTCTTAAACGTCACCCCCGTGAAAATAGCGTTTCGCATATCCGAACGCGCAATCACTTTGGAAAGAAAATCAACCAGGAGCGCGTTCATGTCCACCGTATCAATCGAAATCTCTTCGCGTTCGCGCGCATCGCTTTTTGGCCGCGCTGTCGCACCCGGACTCATGTATGACGTAACACCCAACAGCGCATTCCGGAAAAGCTCCCGAACCGTTTTCCCTCGCACGCGCATCCGCACCCCAAAGCCGTTAGGAAGAATTTCAAATTTTTTATTCGCGGCCATAATATAGGCATTATATCAAGAAGGGCGTGAAAAGTGAAAGGACCATGCAAGCGCCTCGTGCGCGATCTGCCGATCATCCCACGGGATTTTGGTTCCGTGCGGGCCCATCATCCATGGTTCGCCTCCTTTGCCAGTGATGATCACAGCATCACCGGGGCTGGCCCGATGAATTGCTTCGTGTATTGCCGCGCGCCGATCAAGGATCCGTGTCACGTGCGGGCGAAACTGCTTGGAAAATCCTTGTTCGATGCCGTCAAGGATTTTTTCCGGGTCTTCGTCGTACGGGTCTTCGTTGGTGAGCAGCACCGTAGCGCAAAATCCCTCCGCAATTTTTGCAAATTCGGGCCGCTTCCAAGTATCGCGCCCTCCGCCGGTTGCGCCAAATACGCAGATGAGCCGATGGTGCTTGCGGGCAAGTGTCTCATATATGGCCTTCATTGAGTCCGGCGTGTGTGCATAATCGGCAATTACCGCAAACGGTTGGCGCTGCACATACTCCATGCGACCCACAATACTTGACACGCACTTGATCGCAGCCGCCATCCGTTCCATCGGCACATCATAGCGCATACCAGTTGCAATTGCGGCAAGAATATTTAACAGATTAAAATCTCCTTCCAAAGACGATGGAACAAGTACGCCCCCCACGGTGAAAGAAACTCCTTCCCCTGTGTGCAACACCGAGTGTTTAACATTACCTACGTCAACCCCGTCGCGACCGTACCATATTTTCATACGCGCCCGCGATGCTTCCGCAAAACTTTGCGACTGCGCATCATCGCGGTTGAGCACGATTGCTCCGCCGGGCGTGATCGCACGAAAAAGTTTACGCTTAGCCGCAACATAATTCTCAAACCCGCCATGCGCTTCAATATGTTCGGGCGCTATATTGGTAAGCACGGCCGTATCAAACTTGATGAATCGCTGCCGGTGCTGCATGATCCCCTGCGAGGTCACCTCAAGCACGACGTAGCGGCATCCCGCCTGTTGCGCGCGATACAAAAACCGCTGCAAAAAAAAGCGCCCGGGCATTGTCATCTTCAGATCATTTGGCGTTACCGCATCGTTAATCCGAAACCGGAGCGATGAAGAAGACGCGACCTTCTCACCGCTTTGGACAAGAATTTCATGCAGTAATTCCACGGTGCTGGTCTTCCCTTTAGTTCCAGTGATGCCGATCACGATCATGCCACGCGACGGAAATCCATACCAAAGAGCTGCGGCAAGTGCGAGCAGAAAATGATACAAAGAATAAATTTGACGCATAAAATTATGTGCGGTATCACCGAAACCAATGCGCAAACCGATACAGTCCGGCAAAAAACGGCCGATACACTATCTCCACCGGCGGCGCGTACGCGATCTTGTTTCCGCCAAATCCGCGTTTGAAGCGCGTCAGGCCGGGCCATTTCCGCTCGTCAATCCCCCAGAGATCGTACCATCCGCATCCGCGCTGCTTTGCTTCTGTTGCAATGTGCCAGTGGAGCGCATACGGCGCCATCACGCTCCGCGCCTCATTGGAAGACGCGCCATGCAGATATGTGGCAACACCGGGGACTCCGAATGTGGGCTGATAGAAATTTATCAGCGCTGCCGCAATCGGTTTTCCCTCGTATTCAGCAAAAAATAGCTCGTTGGAAAAATGCGGCGAGCGGGTCCTAACCAGCAACTCATAATGCCCGCGGCCATGCGTGTGAAATTTATTCCGTTGCGCGGTCATTCTAAGCAGATTCCAGAATACCTCAAAATCTTCCGCCACACTCCGATGCAACACTTTTGTCACCACGACTCCTTTCTTTCCGGCAAGACGGATATTATACCGCGTCTTCTCATGCATTGCCGCGAGCAGCTGGTCTTCCGTTTTTGAGAGATCAAGCATAACGGTACGCTGCGGCTGCAGCGGGCGCCCGCGGTACCCGTGCGCGGCAACGGCATCATGCGCTCCTGCTTCGCTTGCCAATTCCGCACGGTCCATGCGGAAAAAAATCGAGCGCTCGCTCCGGGCAATCTTCAGCACTTCGGCAAGAAACGGTTCAATCTTTTCCGGAACTCCGAAGTACATCGGAGGAAACATCGGCCTGCCCGCATAGAGATAATTGAACGCGCCTCGTCCGATTTTATGCCGCACGATTAAAATATTTTCCACCCTCCATGTGGCGCGGCCAAGATTCTTTTGAAAACGCTCCCACTCGGAAGATTGGAGAAATGACGGTTGATTCATGATCGTTTGCCAAGTTGTCTCAAGGC
>CAYJOT010000045.1:0-4055 GCA_964371935.1 uncultured Candidatus Saccharibacteria bacterium
ATTTGTGAATAATCGGTAATCTCTTTAGTGACGGGATCAACCGGCAAAAGTCCGTGAAAATGAACCTTATTGGTTTCCACATGGGTGTGGAGTTTTTGCAAGTCGCCCGTCTCGTAAGGAAATACTTTCGTCTGACCACAGACCTTTATGTCGGCATGTACATGATGATGTGCAGTAAAATAACATTTTTGCTGATCGGGCAGAGCATTCTCCGGTTGGCAAAATGTTATGCCCTTGTCCGATTTTATGCCCGTCTCTCCAGTAAAATGAGTAGCAAGATAGGAAACAAAAATAATGACTGTTGCCAATACAAACAGCAGAATAATGATATTGGTTCTCACTTCTTTTTTAGCGGGTGCGATATTCATTCTTTTTTCGCAAGAACTAAGTAAACAGCCCACAACACAGTGGCGAAGTTAAGGTAGGCCGCGGTTTCCACAACGACGAGCGTGAAGCTAACCTGAAGACCGACGAGTGGAACTGCCAGCAAAACAAGCACGACTAAAAATAATGACCATGCAACTGCTGCCAGATAAATTCTCTGCACCTGAAATTTCTCTACGATGATTACAAAGAGAAATCCCCATAGCATGTTTACTACGGCGTGGAGCATCCATCCGAATATATTTATCTGGGGCATGAATGGCATTGCCAACTGCATCAGACGCATAAACAGCGTTATGGGCACAAGCATCATGACGGCGATAAACGGCAGGCTCCCTAAAAATCCGGCGATTACTCCTGCAATTTCTGGTTCTGTCTGTTTTCTTGTTGTAATGTTTTCCATATGTGAATAGTTAGATCCTACGTGAAAAAGTGATTTTTCGCTCGGGATCTTGGTAAATGAATAAAAATGTTTCTTGGCGGTCTTTACAATATTTTGTTCAAGTTTTTGAGCTTTTCGATTCTTTCTTTGGCGTATCAGAATGTTTTCTGTTGCAACGCGTTTCTCGGAAATCTGAGAATCTGGCGGCTGTCGTGAACGGCGAATGATCCGGGCATGAGGAGTAATTCTTGTCGAAGCGTTGCGAGCGTCTTGCGGTGATCACCTTTTGGAAGGCACAGCCGCTGGAACCATTTTGATGAGATCGTATGCTCAGAGCAGGATTTCCAGGTACAGCGCGTTGGCGACAAATGTTTGCGTCGGAATGTTGCCCAGGTAATAATCCTCTTTCAAGCTCCTGATGTCCCGTTCACATTGTACCCGACCGCTGTAAAATTTCCAAACATTCGCTATTGGCTGGTGGGTTGTTTCGGCAAAGCTGTAGCGATCATCCGTTCCGTTCGCCGCTTGATACGTGAGGCCGGTCACAAGATTCTTGAGAGGACCAGTCATATCGGCTACGATGGCGAACTCTGCTTTTTTCTTGCTTAATAGAGCGATAATTTCCTTTAAGGAATGAAATTATTGCGGGATTTGGTGCTGTGCTGACGCACGGGCGGAGCCGCTTTCCACCCCTCATCGCGTCTTTGGCGCGGGAACAGTCGGGCAAAAAGTTTCCTCCCCTCAAATTTACCCCGTTGGGAAACGAAGTTTCTCCTTCGGGGCCCCCCTCCACTTTTTGCCCGACTGTTGGTGTTTACTATTACCCCGTCAGAAATTATTTGGTAGAAATGGTTGAAAATCAGAAGTGAATCTGATTTCAAGGCCTTTTACCTCAAGGATTTTATCGTTCCGCGCGATAACTTTCAAAATAAGTCCGCGTTTTGTATCTTCGGAAAAATTTTGATCGAAAACAAAATTACCTAAACTGTAGGCGATGTAACCTCCGCCGTATTCCTCGATTGGCTGAACTACATGCGGATGGTGTCCGATGATCAGTTGAGCCCCGGCGTCTATAAGCGCCTTTGCAACTTTTTCCTGATTCGGGTTTGGTGTCGTTTCGTACTCATTTCCCCAGTGTAGCGAGACAACCACTAAATCCGCTTTCTCGCGCGCATCTTTTACATCGGCAATGGCTTGATCAATATCGAGATACGCAATCGCCGGTTTTGCGGTTTTTGATCCAAGCAGAGAAGAAATCAAATCGGTATATCCCAAAAAGGCAATTTTAGTGCCTTTCGCATTCTTTATTAGCGGCGTGTGCGTTTCTTGATAATCTGCGCCCCCACCGACTACTCCTATCCCAGCATTTTTGACTATTGTAAGAGTGTCTCTAACCGCATCGGCTCCGTAATCCCAGATATGATTATTTGCAATTGAGAGCACGTCAAAGCCCGCGTATAAAAGACCCTCGATTACTCGAGGGTCTGATCTGAAGGAGTAAATGCTTCCTACCTTCGTCCCTCTCGCGGATATCGGTCCTTCCAAATTCCCAAAGACAATGTCAGCACTCCTGAGAAAATCTGCTATTTTTAGAAACGGATAACGCCAGTCGTTTTTTCGCGCCATAATATTGCCGATAGAACGTGACAACATAATATCCCCGACAAAAAGAAGGGTTATGAGCTTGCTATCGTCAAGTTTGCTGGATACGCCATATTTAATACCCCAGAAACCGGTCACATAGCCCGTGGTGTAATCATTGTTGCTGTTAAAATCTCTTGTGTTGAAAACTTGCAAGTTTACATGATGGTTCGCGCCTTTTGTTTTAAGAAAAGACATAAGCGCCATGAGAGCTTGCTCCGAGTCCGCTTCAACCAAATCTGTCGACTTAGAATCTATAGCGCCCAAAACATTGGCGGAAAGATAATCAATGGGCCTGGCTTGTCTTTCCGATAAATAGTGAGAAAAATCAACGCTACTGACAACAAAAGTATTCTCATCCACGACGCCTGCAAGAACCTTGCCGAATACCCTTGCTTCTTCATTAGTGATGCTTGAACGAAAAATCAAAGGAACAATTTGCGCATCGGGGAATAACCTGCTTATCAATAGGAGCTGGGAATCAATGGAGTGCTCGCGATCAAATGGAGATTCATCCTGCACGATAAAACCAGATGCCTCTAATTGCTCAATCATTGCTAAATTCGGACGAAGCGTGCCGAAAGGCATGATAAAATCCGCTTTGGAAACGCTGATGTTACCGCGTCCCGCGTCAACATGATCTGGGGCAAGAATAACAAAAGTTTTTACATCGCGAGCATTCTTTAGTTTCGTGTAAAACTCGGCAAGCAGAGGAATAGTGGTTGGAATATGGTGCGGAACTATCCCGCCCATGATTTTGTTTAAATCAATTTTCGCGTCGCCATCGGCTTTGCTTACGGAACTCTCAATGAATTCAGAGTATTGGAAAAACTGCGATTGGTGATACGCTTTAACTATTTCGGGCGATCCTTTTCTATACGGCAGAACAAAATATAAGCCAACGCCTACTAATACAAGCAGAATGGTTACGATATAAATTTTTGGGATTTGACGCATTATCGAATTGTTATATTAGCTTCGTTGGATATATTCGTGCTTTCAAGGCTCTTTAATGATTGAATAAGCGCGGGCTCTGCTTTGTAATTTCCTTTGGACACCACTCGCGCATAGTAGAAGAACGGCTTTGGATAATTCTTCCAAACTACAAATGTCACTTTTTGATCTTCCACATCTGATGGATAGTACTGGTAACCTCCGTAGTAATTAGGATTAAAAGGAGTTCTTTGAAGATTGGTTACTGCCCGAAGTCCGCTCGGCAGGTAATCGATAACCTGATAAGCACCCTCAAGCGCACCCGGCGCAAAGGTTGGAGCGATATCAATTCTCACCAAATCGCCATCAGAAAATTCGGTGGTCTGTCGGCCATCCACAGAATAATTTCGCAATATGCCAATCGTTGCGTCTTTTTTGATTTCAGCCGGCGATGACTCTTTTTCGAAGTTGCTTACAAGACCGATGCGACCCTTGATATCGCTAAATTGCAGGGTGGTAAGTTCATCACGCAGAAGTTCTAAGCGGAACACATCATTGTTTTCAAGGGTTTTCGAGCCGCTCTTTGTCGAAGTTCGCCAAGAGAAACTTACTTTATCGCCGCTTAATTTTGGCAAAGCGGCCTTTAGATATAACAACACATCAAAATTTTTCAGCGTTTCTTTGGGATAATTTTCAATCGCGTATTGTCCAAGTC
>CAYJOT010000046.1:0-3562 GCA_964371935.1 uncultured Candidatus Saccharibacteria bacterium
GTTTTTTTCATACTCTTGAAGGAGATCCATAATATGTTCATCATAACGCCCCCCCCCCCTTGATTGCGCAAGGGAAGGGTGCGGTAATATTTTGATTCTTAACAAACTTGTGACGATCGTCAGAGATTTGTTAAGAATGAAAAAGAGAGAGCTTCAGCTCTTGACCGTACATCCAGCCGTTGCTATACCTATCCTTATGACTCCAAATACCATTACATCAACCCGCATCTACAATAAAATTGTCCGGCTTGAGAAAGAACTCCAGCATCTCAAAAAAGAGGCGTATGCCGTGATTCCTCAAAAACTCCGCAGCGCCTCGCGGTATCAAGAAAAAGCAATTATGGACGCGGTGCGCGAGACCCGCGATGCTATTTGGCGCGAACAATATGGAAAAAAGATTGCGAGTATTCGTTGATACCAGCGCTCTGCTTGCCGGGCTCAACCCTCCTTCAGGTGTGGCAGGAACTATCCTATCCGCATGTTTTTCTAAACGTCTCATCCCTGTTATCTCGCGGCAAGTCATTGAAGAGGCGGAGCGAAATATTGCCCACCAGCGATGCGCCAATTTTGGCAAGCGCGCTCAAAGCAAAACCGGACGCATTGGTAACGTGGAATACACGTGATTTTCTCCGAAGGGAGGTTGTCAAAACTACTCCATTTCCGATACTGATCCCGCAGGAATTTCTTGAACGGTTTTTATGATTTTTATCAAAGACGTACTATCATGAACATAAACATTCTTGAAGGCGTAAAATTTTTCTATCTTATGGGGGCAATACTGCTCTTGGCGGTTTCTATGGTGGTCTACCCCGCGCTCCGCCATCGCTCCCATCGGTGATTTTTGCCGCCGCAAATCTTCGGATCCATATCAAAAATCTCCCCATCGCGAGGAGATTTTTGATTTTGGTTCTATCTCGGAAGCCTGTCTATTCTTTTGCCTGTCCGTGTATCATGCCATCAAGCAAACCTCCGATTCCCAACAGGGCAAGCGTCATTGCATCATTGAATAAATGCTGTTGCGACATTCCGGCAACGGTGCCTCCAGTAAGTTGAGCCCACCATGCGCCCAGCAACGAGAGAAAAGCAACAAAAAGGAAGAGTCTGCCCAAGTTCGTGAAAAATGTAGTTTTCATAGTGCCATAGTATACGATTAACAGTAAAGAGATTCCGACCTTTTGCGTTTATGCGCTGCGCTCATTTCTTTTTTGATAACTTATACACTGAAAGTATTTCTTGTATCGCCGTTGATTCTTTTCCTGACTTAATTTGTTCAATCACATGTGTGGATAAGTGATTTTCCAAAATCAAATCCTCCACACCAGACAAGGCCTGTTTGATCGCAAGGGACTGGTTGATGATATCAACGCAGTACTCTTCTTTTTCAACCATTCGCTGAAGCCCGCGAATTTGCCCCTCTACAATTTTAAGCCGGTGGATAGCCCGCTTTTTGATTGCTTTATTCATACAACAACATAATACCCCTATGGGGTATATCTTGTCAAGCAGGGAAGTGCGGTGTGGATAAGTATTGGGAAGTGCGGTATACTGGACGCAATGGATATTCCTTTTCTCAAAAAAATAATGCCGCCGGGGCTGAATTTTGGATTTTTGAGCGGCAAGCCGTCTCGGATGGTGGGGATTGATATTGGCACGTATTCGACCAAAGTGGTACAATTGCGGTATGAATCGGAGCGCGCGATCCTTGAAACATACGGGGAACTTTTGAACGCCGGGTATCTGAAAAGCGCCACCGGAGTAGGCAGCGGTTTTTTAAGGTTTCTTGACAAGGACATTGCAACGCTGCTGCAGGATGTGCTGCGGGAATCAAAAGTTACGGCGCGCGATGCCGTGCTTGCGGTTCCGGCAACGTCCGGCTTTACGGTAACCATTCCGTTTCCAAAAATATCCCTGAAAGAAATCAACGATGCCGTGCCGCTGGAGGCGCGCAAATACGTGCCAATTCCGCTCTCCGAAGTGACGCTTGCATGGATGATCTTGGACAATGAAGCTCCAAGTGATACAATAGAGGTGTTGCTGATTGCGGTTCCCAAAGAAGTGGTGGAAAAGTTTGGGCGCATTGCGGAGCTGACAGGTATTCGTCCGGCTGCGATTGAGATCGAGACATTTAGCGTGGTTCGCTCGCTTATCGGACGCGACCCTACAACCACCGCGGTAATCAACATGGGGCACCACTCGACAAACCTTGCGGTCGTGGATCGCGGCGTTGTCCGGCTCTCTCACAGTTTTAATCACGGCTCGCAGGAACTGACCCGGGCCATTGAACACGGACTTGGCGTCAATACAGAGCGGGCCGAGGCGCTGAAACGCGAGATGGGCTTGAGCGACCGCATTGAGGAGCGCGAGATTACGTCGGTAATGACACCGCTCGTAAGCTCGTTGCTTATGGAAATACGGCACACGATGCAGACATATAATCATAAGGCCGGCCGCAAAATCCAGAAAGTAGACCTTACCGGAGGAGGATCGCAGCTCAAAGGCCTGATCGAGCTTGCCGCATCCCAGTTTGGCACGGAAGTGACGCGGGGCAATCCCTTTAGCCGCGTGGTCACCCCGCCCTTTATCCAGCCCATGCTTCAGGAAATCAGCCCGTCGTTTTCGGTCGCCATCGGCCTCGCGCTCTACGAGCTAACTTCAAGATAACGTAAAACGATAAAACGTAAGGATAACATTCACTTCTTGTTCTATAGTTCTATAGTTTTACGTCACATGTAGCCATTATGCCCGACCAAGTCGCATATGCAAATCCGGCACCCGTGCCCACGCTTGAACAAATTCGAAACCGCAATTCGAACGGCTTTTTATTCTATGTGGCTTTCCTGGTCTTTTTACTCGTACTTGCCACATACGGCGGCCTTATTTTTCTCAACCGCGCCCAGCAAAGCGCCCAGCAAGAAATCCTTGCCCAGATCGACCAGAAACGGCAGGAGTTGCGCCCCGAACTGGTACAGCAGATTTTCTCTCTAGAGGCCCGCTTCAAGGCCATGCAGTCGCTAATCCAGAAGCACACCTTTCCGTCCCGGGTGCTTACCTGGCTTGAGCAGCGCACGCATCAGCGCGTTGCATTCAGCACATTTGCTTTCGACAACACTTTGCGCAAGCTCGCGTTAACCGGTACGGCCGACTCACTGATTTCACTGAATCAGCAAATAGCGATCTTCCAGCAGGATCCCAACATCGAAAAAGTCGACTTCGGCGGCCTTTCGTTCAAAAAGGAGGAGGGGAACGTCGGCTTCAATGCCACAGTCATTCTCAAGCCGGCATTTTTACAAGTAGCTCCCTAATCAATTTTTATGTTTCGTTACGGAATTTCATCATTACTTTTCATCGGGGCCCTGCTTATCGGTATCTTTTATTTGAAACCCGCGTGGAGCCAGTTTCAGGAGATTCGGCGTGAGACCGAGTACGTGCGGGCGCTTTCCGCCGAGTTTGATGAGCTGATCCAAAATCGCGATGCCCTGATCGCAAAGCTTAATTTGGTTTCAAAGGATGATCTGCGAAAATTAGAGGCGCTCATCCCTCAAGGCGCGCAGTCGCTTGAATA
>CAYJOT010000047.1:0-3213 GCA_964371935.1 uncultured Candidatus Saccharibacteria bacterium
CGGCACGATTGATGGCGCCGGATTCAGGTTTCAGCTCTCCGGTGATCAACTGAAATATTGTGGTCTTGCCCGCGCCGTTCTGCCCCATGAGCGCCACCTTTGATCCGCGCCGTACCAAAAAGCTCGCCTCCTCCAGAATTGGCTTTTTTGCTCCATATTCAAACGAAACTTCATCAAACCGTACCAGCGTATCATTTCGCGACATCGTGAAATAGTACAATAAAAAAGACGTGCTGGCAAGGCACGCCGGATGGTTTCTACTTTAATTTTCGCATCACCAGGTATCTCTCAATACACTCACCAATCAGTTCAGGACCTCGGAAAATGAGACCAGTGTAGAGCTGTATAGCTTTGGCTCCGGCTTCCCATTTCTCCGCAGCATGTCTGCCGTTCAGAATGCCTCCCGTGCCGATCAGATCAATCCCCTTTTCTTGAGCCAACTTCCGCATATGCGCAAGGCAGCCAGTCGCAAGTCCGCGAAGCGGCTCTCCGGAAACTCCTCCGCCTTCCGAAAGACCGCACGACTTTTTGATTGCCTCATCAATCGTAGTATTGGTGGCCTCAATTCCGGCAAAGCCGTGCTCTGCTGCGATAAGGACAATTTTTTGATAGTCGGCTGGAGTAAACCCATCAGGAGCTACCTTAAGGATAAGGGGTGGGAGTATATACCTTCCGGCATTTACAGCAATGGTTTTTGCCTGCTCCACAAACAAACCGAGAAATTCAGACAGTCGATCAAACAAATCTCGGAGTCCTGGAGTATTTGGCGAGCTGATATTGATCTGCAATCCGTCTTTGTTAAAACGTATGACCGGCAAGAGATCTTCAAATGCGGCAACGTAATCAGCCACCACCAAATTCAGGTCTTGCGATTCGGCATATGCATCAAGCGTGGTCTTGTTTGCGCCGATGGAGAAAATCAAAGGAGTGGGGATAGAATACCTACGGTGGATGCCGCGGATTCGTTCGGCAACAAATTTAGAACCATCCGAATTAAACCCATAGCGGTTAATCACCGATTGCTGCGTCGGGTATCTGAATACCCGCGGTTTCGG
The DNA here is from genome assembly GCA_964371935.1 of uncultured Candidatus Saccharibacteria bacterium. GTDB lineage: Bacteria > Patescibacteriota > Minisyncoccia > Sungbacterales > HO2-52-23 > JACQRW01. The sequence continues at coordinate 1,056 of CAYJOT010000047.1, forward strand.
ATTGCCTATTTGCGGGCGAGGCGTAATGGTACCGATTTCAATACATCCGAATCCGAGCGCCGCCAGTGAGGGAAGCGCTTCTCCATTTTTGGAAAACCCAGCCGCAAGTCCGACTGGATTAAGCCACTCCATACCGGCAACTTTTGTGGGTATGTGCCACGAGGAACTCCGGTACAGGAAAGAGAGAAGTTTATGCATCAGCAAAAAATCAAGTGTCTGCAGCTTGCCGAGTGCGGCAATGTGCGCCTCTTCCGCCTCCATGCGAAACAGTTTCCGTTGAGTGTGTTGCCAAAGAACAGTACCGATTTTATATCGTAGATTCATTACTACATCCTCCTTTGGATGGTGTGTTTCTACTTCTCGCTCGGCGGCGAGTATGCTTATGTGTACTTCAGAATAAGGGGAAAGTCAATGCATCTTTTTATCCTTCCGAAATCTCATAGAGCAAACTCCTCTCGCCATCACAAAAGCCACCCCGACATGTCTGGGTGGTTTTTAACATTGCAAAAATTAATAATATGCTATCTCAAGCTCTATTCCATCCGGATCGCTGAAAAATACTGCGTAGTAATCGGGCGTGTACTGTGGATACGTCTGTGGTGCGGCTACAATAGGCATACGATTTTCAACAAGAAATTGATACATGCGATCCACTTCCTTCCGCGATTGCGCCTTTAGACACAAATGATGCAAACCCGGCGCCTCAAATATATAGTGATGATCCGGATGCGCCGCCTTGATGATCCAGATACCCAGCCCTTCCGGACTCACCCATCCTTTTTCCGAAATCTGTTTGAATCCCAACTGCGCAAAGAGCGCCCCATAAAACTCGCGGCTTTTTTCAAAGTCGCTTACTGCAATGCGTATATGTCCTAACGGATCAAGTGCCATAGTTTTCAATATTCAATATACACCTTGGCGGTGACCGATACGAATGATAAGTATAACAAGTTCTTTTTTGTGAATCTGATAGATGATCCGGTACGGCCAGACGCGGATCGCAGAGCAACCATTATATTCCCCGCCCAACTTTTTTCCTGAAAAAGGGGTTACCTCCAAACCGGCTAGAGCCGCTTTTACTCTGTAAAAATCTTTTTGCGGAAGGTTATTGAGTTCTTTTTCGGCGCTTGGTTTGAACCTTACGAGATACGCCATACTTTTTATGAGAATTATCGGCAATTAGAAATTCTTTATTTGTTGAAATATCTTCAAGAGTAGTCCACTCTTTGTATGCGCCGCTTTTATAATCTCGCTCTGCCTCCTCTATATCCTTGGCCAAATCCGGAAAATCCTTCATCACTTCCAAAGTCTCCTGCCACGACTCGAATTCTTCCGCAGACATAATAACGGCAGTGGGACGGCCTTTCTCCGTAAGCGTATAATGATTATGCGGTTTTTGCACCTCTTTGGCGATATGAAATATCTTTTTTCTCGCCTCCGAGATCGAGAGCGTGGTTTTGGTATTCATATGTACATAATAACGTACATCGTATTCTTTTGTCAACCGTTTTTCAAGTTCAAAAAATCTTTATTGCGGGGAACTCATTCGCCGGCATCTCAAAACCGCTCTTCAATTTTTTTGTCGGTATGTTCATACATGAATCCTGTCTTCCCGGTAAAAGATTTGACCCGTTTTCTTCGCCTCGATACTCGCCAATATCCGCTCTCCGAGATTTTCTCCAAGCAATGGTGCGGCTTCATCGGGAGATGCGAAGCGGTATTCGCTCAACTCCTCTTTATGAAGGTTGATCTTCGCGATTTCAGATTTGGTCAGCACGCCTCCGTCGAATACGAAGAGAAATCTGTCGCCGTGATCGTCTTTATTGTGCACATAGTCGATCAGAAGAAGTTTCGGGCATTTAAGTTCAAGCCTAAGCTCTTCCCTCACTTCCCGGCAGCAGGTTTCAAGTGGAGATTCGTTTCCGTCGGCCAAGCCTCCGGGAATTTCCCAATGATCTTTATAGGTCGGCCTGACAATAAGGATTTCCGATTCAGCACTGAAAAACAAAGCACCTGAGCCGACATATTTCCTCGGCAAATTCTTAAAAAAATTATTCATCTCAATAGCCATTTTACTTCTCTCGCAACACATTGGCAAGAAATAAAATAACCCCGTAAATCCGGGGTTATTTTTAAGTCCTCTCTGGTATCATCTCTA
>CAYJOT010000048.1:0-3123 GCA_964371935.1 uncultured Candidatus Saccharibacteria bacterium
CCTACTTTATCCAAAGAATGATAAAGTGTGAACAACGCTCTTAATTCTTACATATTATATGAAGCCATATTCTATAGCTCTCGTCATAACACAATCATCGTGGGGAGGCGCGCAACGATACGTTTTTGATTTAGCAACTTCCTTTAAGAAATTAGGACACAGAGTTGTCGTTATCGCAGGTAAAAATGATGATGCTATACTTTTTGATCGCCTTAAAAAGGGAGGGGTTGAAACTATAGTAGTTAATAGTCTAGTTCGCGAGATCAATCCCTTCGTGGATCTCTATTGCGCGTGGAAACTTTTTAAACTGTTTAAATCAAGCTCTTTTGACGTAGTCCATCTCAATAGTAGCAAAGCGGGAGCCATAGGATCAATCGCGGCGCACCTTGCCAGAGTGCCATGCGTTGTCTATACCGCACACGGATTTGTTTTCAATGAGCGACTTCTTGCTTTAAAGCGATGGGTGTACGTCGTCGTTGAATGGGCAAGCTCTTTATTCCGAGACGCTATTATCACCGTCTCTACTTTTGATGAGCGTTCAGCACTTCGCTTACATATCACGCCAAAGCGGAAGTTGCGAACTATCTGGAACGGTATTGATGTAACGCACGATTCATACACTTCTCGCGCTCTGGCTCGTTCATATCTTCTTTCACAACAGCATATTCTGGATAGTCAGTACGTGATTGGATGTATCGCAAACTTCTACACAAACAAGGGTCTGGACAATCTCTTGCAAGCGATGGAGCTCTTGATCAAACAACACCCAAGAGCTATTTTAGTTGTTGTTGGTGATGGGATACTTCGACCTCGGCTTGAAGAGAATATTCAAAGTCTCAGACTCGCCCTAAATGTGCTTTTGGTTGGATACAAAAAAGATCCGGAAAGACACCTAAAAGCCTTTGATCTCCTTGTCTCAAGTTCTCTTAAAGAAGGTCTGTCGTATACCCTGATTGAAGCTGCACGGGCGAAAGTTCCCATCGTCGCTACCGCAGTTGGCGGAACACCGGAGATTATTCATGATCACGTCCACGGGCTCCTTGTCCCACCCAGCAATCCGAGTGCGCTCTCAGACATGCTGTCTTTCGCGATTTCTCATCCGAAAGAGATGATACAGTATGCGACGGCTGCACATGAACGAGTAACGCGTGATTTTGATGTCGAGGATATGGTGCGGAAGACACTCGATGTGTATAGCGAGTATGCGAGGAGAAAACAATAACCCAATATATGACTAAACAAGAAAAAGTTGTTGTTACCGGAGGAGCGGGGTTCATCGGATCTCATCTGGTTTTAGAATTACTGAAAAATAACTACGCCGTTTTTGTTGTGGATAATTTGTCCTCAGGCAAGCAAGCAAATATAGATTTATTTAAAAACGACATTGAATTCTTAAATTTAGACATCAACGATACCAATACTCTTACAAGAATTTTCAAAAACGCGCGATATGTTTTTCATCTCGCTGCAATTCCGGCAGTTCCGAAAAGTATCGAGGATCCGGTCAAAACCAATCATGCAAACATTGACGGAACGGTTTCTGTTTTGATCGCCGCACGAGATGCTGGCGTGCAAAAAGTTATTTTCACTTCTTCCGCGTCTGTGTATGGGAACTCCATTGTTTTACCAAAAACGGAGGATATAAATCCAGAACCATTGTCGCCATACGCAATACAGAAACTAACCGGGGAACTGTACATGACCGCATTCAAAAGGTTCTTTAATCTTGAGACAGTTTCGCTCCGGTATTTTAACGTGTACGGTCCGAGACAAGATTCCAACTCATCGTATGCAACTGTCATTCCTCTTTTTATTGAAGCTATAAAAAATAATAGAGGCCCGATAATTCACGGAGATGGGCAGATGACTCGAGACTTCATATATGTTGAAGATGTTGCAAGAGCCAATATGCTTGTTGCCGAGTCAGCAATTGGAAGTGGTGAGATTTTCAATATTGCGGGTGGCAAGCCGACATCAATAAACGAACTTTTTAGCACTATCAGGCGAGTGCTAAACGTAGATGTACAACCTGAGTATGGTCCTGCTCGTACTGGTGATATACAAGACAGTTATGCTGATGTCGCTAAAGCCAAAAATTCTTTTGGTTTTCAGGCACAAGTAACCCTTGAAGAAGGAATACGGAAGACGGCTGCCTCATTGAGTTTAGCTTCTAAAAATTCATGAGAAAACAAGTAGTATTTTTTTGGTCAAAAGAGCACAAGGATAAATTCTTGACCGATGAATATAAATATCCGACTTTTAGGAGTTTTGCTTCAAAGGCCAATGAGCACTTTGATTATTTTCTTGCCTTTGGGAAAGAAACTCATGTAGGAAAAGGGATATTCAAACCAGTCTTTAAATTCAAGAATAATAAATTGATCGAGCACTCGCATGAAGTGAACGCTGACGTCGTACTTAAGTATGATTTAGAGCTTGAAGGAGACAGAGGTAATGCGAGATTTATATATAATCTCGGATTCAATGAGATGTGTAAAAATAAAATTGATACATATCAGTTTCTGTCCGAATTTTCTCCACATACACATTTTTGCAAATCTGAGGAACAATATGTTGCCGCAATCAAAAATATCAGTACTGAGAAGTTTGCGGTGAAGCCGAACAGGGGTGTCTGCGGTCGAGACGTGTATATACTCAACAAAGCTAATTCTGAAATTCCTCAAAACTTGAGAGATATTTTGCATGGTGATGGAGTGATAGTGCAAGAGTTTATTGATACCAGTCAGGGTTGCCCAGGGATTGCGGAATCAATGCATGACTTACGTCTATCGATGATTAACGATAAGAATATTATGGCAAGCGTCAGCACACCATCTCCTGGAAGTTTGATTGCCAATTGGCACCAAGGAGCAAACGTGATTGAGGTTGATGTTGAAAAACTTCCGCTACCTGTCAAGAATTTTATGGATCAAGTGCACAAAAAGATAAAAGAAAAGTATGGAAGCGTAATGTACAACATTGATCTTGGCGTCACGCCACACGGACCAAAGTTAATAGAGTTAAACAGTCCTATTGCGTTTCCGCGCCCGAATTGGAAGTGTACTGATTTGTATCTATCCAATTTAATCAAATATATCGATTCGCTCCCATTGCATTAGGGAGCCC
>CAYJOT010000049.1:0-3034 GCA_964371935.1 uncultured Candidatus Saccharibacteria bacterium
CATAAGGGGATCATAACACGCGAGGAGTGAGGGAGACAAGAAGAGTTATGCACATTTTGATCTTTAGTATTTATCTATTCCTCCAATGAACTGAATCGCTTTAAGAAGATGAGCAGCACTATGGGGCCGAGAAACCACCAGACGTGTAGATCGGGATTGGCAAAAATATTTTTGGTGAGTGGGGCGAGCGTGATGATTTTTTCTTTGGGGAGAAATCCGAGCAGGATATGGATCATGAGGCCGACCTGCGTGAAGCTTAAGAGAAAGATCTGCCACCAGGCGCTCGGCCGCGCAAACCCGCGCGTGCGCGTGCGGCCGAACATGAAGATCAGGAGGATGAACAAAACCGCGAAAACGCCAATTTTGAGAAAAAGCGCATCCTGCAGCCGGATCAGCTGGGCAAGTCGATCAACGGGAATGGCTGAGAATATTGCGAATGTGACGTAGGTATAAATGATGGCCGTGACTGCTTTCTTCTTGCCGGTGGAGATGCCATAAAAAAAACCGATCGCGAGCAGCGCAAAAATCAGCACCACGTCCCATGATGGATGCGACCACAGCGACTGCGCGGTCGTGGCAATGTTTGAAAAAGAAATTTGAGTTGTCGTTGATGACGCAACAGCAATTGTTGTCACGTGTACGGGAACAGCCATATGAAAAGATGGTATACTTAATGAGTATACCATCTTTGAGAAACACAAGACAATGTGGATATCTTTTAGTAATCCTCATGCCCCATGCCGCCTCCTGGCATTTTTTCTTCTTTTTTGGGCAGGTCCGCGATCGTGACTTCGGTCGTGAGAAACATGGCGGCAACGGATACGGCATTCTCGAGCGCCGAGCGCGTTACTTTGACCGGGTCAACAATCCCCTCCTTGATCATGTCCGACACGACGCGGTCGTTGAGCGCGTCGTAGCCGGCATTGGGCTGCGGACTTTTGGAATCGTTCATCCTTTGCGCGATCGTAGTATAAATTTCGCCATCGAGTTTGCCGGCATTCATCGAGATCTGGCGAAGCGGGGTCGAAAGCGCGTCATGAAAAATTTTCTGCGCAACTTCCCGTTCGGTCCTGCCGAGCGCATCGCGGCCCTTTTCCTCATTCATTTTCAGCGCAAGCTTAAAGAACGCGATGCCGCCACCGGCAACAATGCCTTCGCTAAGGGCTGCCTTGGTTGCCTTAACCGCATCCTCAATCTTGAGCTTGATGTACTTCATCTCGGTCTCGGTTGCCGCGCCCACTTTGATCACGGCAACGCCGCCGGAGAGTTTGGCAAGCCGCTCCTGCAATTTTTCTTTGTCGTATTCCGATGTGCTGCGCTCGATTGAGGCGCGAATTTGCTTGATCCGCTTCTCAATCTCTTCTTTCTTGCCCTTGCCGCCGACAATGGTTGTGGTGTCTTTATCTGCCACCACGCGCCGACTGTGCCCGAGCATAGTAAGCTCGGTATTCTCAAGTTTCAGTCCGACTTCTTCGGAAATCACTTTTGCGCCGGTCAGCACCGCAATATCCTCGAGCATTTCTTTGCGGCGGTCGCCGAATCCCGGCGCTTTAATCGCAAGCGCGTTAAATGCGCCGCGCAAACGGTTTACCACGAGCGTGGCAAGCGCCTCGCCGTCAATGTCTTCGGCAATGATCACAAGCTCTTTCTTGCCCGAGCGCGCAAGTTTTTCAAGCAAGGGCAGAATATCCTGAATAGAGGAAATCTTTTTGTCGGTGATGAGAATGTTCGGATCCTCCATGACCGATTCCATGCGTTCCGCATTGGTCACCATGTAGGGCGACACATACCCGCGGTCAAATTCCATTCCCTCCACGATCTCTTTTTCAATACCGATGCCCTGCGACTCCTCCACCGTGACCGCGCCGTCTTTGCCCACCTTCTCGATCACCTCCGCAATGGTCTCGCCCCACTCCCGCGACTCGGCAGCAATAGTTGCCACCTGAATCGTTTCCTCATGCGACTTGATTGGCTTTGCCATTTTTTTCAACTCTTCCACAAGCCGCTCTTTTTCTTTCTCAAGCGCCGCGCGCAAACCAACCACGTTTACGCCCGCAGTCACGTACCGCATGCCGGCGTGTATCAGCGCCTCCGCAAGAATGACCGCGGTTGTGGTGCCGTCTCCGGCTACGTCGTCGGTCTTTGACGCAACCTCCTTGACAAGCGCGGCGCCCATATTCTCAAACTTGTCATCAAGCTCAATCTCTTTTGCAATGGTCACGCCGTCGTTCGTCACCTGCGGCGCCCCGTAACTTTTCTCAATAACCACATTCCGCCCGGCCGGACCCAGCGTGATCTTTACCGCGTTGGCCAGCTGCACGACTCCGCGCATCATGGCCGCCCGCGCATGCTCCTCAAATAAAATTTGTTTTGCCATTTTTAGATAAGCCGATAGGCAACAGTGCTGAGCCAACAGGAAGAATCAATATTATGCATTCTTACTATTGGCTGTTCGCTATTGGCTATTTACTATTTCAATATTGCCAAAATATCTTCTTCTCTCGCGATCAAGTATTCTTTTCCGTCGACCTTCATTTCGTTTGGACCGTATTTGGCAAAAAGCACGAGATCGCCTTTTTTCACGCTGATCGGCGCGCGCTTCCCGTCCTCCAGCAGTTTGCCCGGTCCCACGGCAACCACGGTCCCTTGCTCGGGCCGCTCCTTGTCCGCGGTCTCAGGCAAATACAGCCCCGACTTCAATTTGCCGCCCTTCTCCTTGGTCGGCTCGATGACCACCCGGTCACCCAATGGATTGATATTCATAACTTTATATTAATGTTTACATTTAGCACTCTCGACCTGCGACTGCTAATTATTATACTCACCCGTGCAATCATGTCAAGTCAAGCCTGCATGTCTCAGCATTGCCCGCATATAAAAATTTATCTCAACATTCTCCTCACAATCGTCATACTTTTGTTATATTCGGTTGCCGCCAGAAAACAAAATCTCAAGCACTGTTTCAAAAATCATAAGATGATCTCTCTACCCGTAGCAGCGATTCATGCCTTTCGGGAATATACCTATCCTGAAG
>CAYJOT010000050.1:0-2924 GCA_964371935.1 uncultured Candidatus Saccharibacteria bacterium
GATGCGGCTGTGGTATGATTAAAAAAGTAAAATTTGCATAGGCGGCAAGCGAATCCGAAAAAACCAAAAACCGCATTGCTGCGGTTCGTGGAAAGCTTACAGATTTGCTTTTGCTTGGATTGCCAACCCAATGAAGTGTAGCAAAAATAGATATTTTGTCAAGGTCTTCTTGTGGATAACTTTTTGAGCCGTGGACGTAAGGGGAATCGAACCCCCCAAGCTTTGGGTAGCAATCCAAGCATGGCAAACCTGCTACGCCCACGGCACATTGAGTATATCAAAAAACCAAAACCGCGCAACGCGCAGACTAACTAGTTTTTTGCTCTTCCTGGAAAGCGTCTTAATAATTAATAATCAGGGGTTTCGGACGTTTTCCAAGGATAGCAATATCCCCACAGAGTTCCGAAAAGGAGGAGCTTGCTTGTGAGTTCTTTTACCACTACATTGAGAGAAGAATTGGATTTTGCGCTTCGCATGCGCGTAAACGCATATGAATATCTTGAGGAACAGCGCCGGCACAACGGATTTGCCTACCGGCTGCGGGAGGAGATGACCCTCTTGCGCGACCAGTGCCTGAAAGCGCTTGGGGCCGGAGACGATGCAGATGAGCGGGAAGAGCTGATGCGCCGCTACCGCGAGGTAGAGGAGCTGAATCTGCCTGAAGATATTAAAGAGCGGCGGCTCAACGAGTGCGGGAAAATAATCGCCGAATGCGCTCTAACCAAAGCATTTTTGCCGCTTGTCATTTCTGATGCGCGCCTGCGCGCTGTGCCGGATATCATGGAATTGGGCATTACCATCCCATCCTATTTGGTGGGGCTTGCGGTAACGCCAAACATCCTTGCCGGTATTCTGGAAGAGCGGCTGCTTGAATATGCGCCAAAGCCGGCGCAAGCCGAGATACTGCGCAAACGCTTTATTGCCGTCAGCCGCGACATTTACGAATTTCTCAAGCAGTTTGAAGCCACAGACGAAAACGTGGTCAACATCGCCCACGGCAGAAATTATAACGAGACCTTTCGCGGGATCTTGCGCGATCTCCTGCAAACGATTGAGGGGCACGAAAACGCGCTCTCGCAGGAAGCCACGGCAGGCCGTGAATTTCCGGCGCATCCGCTTAAAGAAGAGCTTGAAGACACGCTGATCGCCTTTGGCGCGATTGATCAGGCACTGCAAAACAGAGAAGACGGTCTTGACACGGTCCATTCCCTGCGCAAAACCGTTACGCGGTTGACCAAGGATGGCATGGTGGCGCTGCGTTCCGGTCAGGACACCAAAGAAATTGAGATAAAAATGCGGCTCACCTACCGCGCACTGCTGGATCTTGACGCTCCGTGGAATACAAAATGGGAAATCCGCGGACAGGCCGCACAAGAAGTCGTGGAATACGAGTACGTCAAAGCGCTCTACCCCGTGCTTTTTTTGGGAGCGGAGCTTGAAAATCTTCCAAGCCATGCGGATATGGACGTAACGCTGCAGGAGTTTCTCAACGGACTTTGCGATGTTCCCGGCGAACTTGGAAAAATGGTGCAGGAGCATCGGGCAACTGTGGATGTCTGCCAGGACGACCGGCGCGTGCTTGAAGCGCGACTGCTTGAGATAACGCGCGAAATCTATGAGTCGCTCAAAGAGTATTACACGGTATATCCGCTCGTGATCAACAACACCCGCAGGTATGCGCGCAACAATTCGTACGCGCAGCGGGTAGAGCGGGTGGAATATCTCATGCGCACCATGCAGCGGCGCGCCATAGGCCAGCGGTACGCAAACCGATAAGGCATTCTTCCGCTTTTCTCAATAACATGTATAAGAGTTCTTTATCATATCTCCGCACTTTCGCAGTGCGGTTTTGTTTTCAACAAAAAGCGCCTGCACGATGTGTGCAGCACGTGGTCTAGGCAGCTTGTTCGTCAAAGTACAGTTGGTATGTATCCCAATAGGCAACGTGGTTTGGGAGAATCTCCCCGCTTGCTGAAAGCATCTCTATTTCATCCCTGTCCGCAATGCGGATCCTCACGCGCGGATCAGCGGATCGGATGCGTGTGTCATCGGGAAGATTAGTTGCAAAAACCGCGTAGTAGAGGGTTGGTTTGGTTTTAATGAAAAAAAAGCAAATGGATTCAAAAAACCGATGGATATGGTTAATACTATGGGATATGGTCTCGCTTTGACTTTTTTTATCCTTGTGCTGCCGTTTTTGTACATTTAGCTCATTTCATCACAAAGGAGCATATCATGCCCCACAAGCATTTCCATCTCACGATTTTCCTCCCAACAGCAATCTTTGCTCCGCGCGTGCATAGCGGCGGAGTTTTTTAATTTGACTTTTTGATCATTGACTCATTCTGAAGCACGCGGTAGGATACATATATGCAAACACAAGTCAAACAAAAAAGAGTGCGGGTGCCAATGGGGTCGCGCGCTACTTCTACCGTTACTGTTCCGAAATGGATAGGCGAAATCGCTCCTCAACCGAAGAAGGCGGTGGTTCATTTACTGAAGACCATTACCTTTCTCAAGCTCAAAGACTATGAACGCCAAATCTCAATTTTTCAGGAACGCCACTGCATGACATTTGATGCGTTTGAAAAAAATAAGGTCTCTTAGGAAGGAAAATATAAAACTGTGGGATGACTACATCATCTGGGCCGGACTTGAACAGGCGTATCGTCGCTGGCAGAAGCGCTATAATGAGTTGTTGTGAAAGCGATCCTAACGGACAACTCGCCGCATCATAAATCTATCAAAACATTTCCTCATCATAAGCACGAAAAGATTGAGGGGCATGTTTCCGATTCTCCCGAACCGACGCTTGCTGCCGTGCTTGTTGAGATTGAACAGCGATTGGACTAATTGCCCATAGCACCCTCTTATACTATACTCTCCGCGAAACCGCCGTGGCGGAAGAGGAAAGCTCTCGCGTC
>CAYJOT010000051.1:0-2773 GCA_964371935.1 uncultured Candidatus Saccharibacteria bacterium
AAAATAACCCCGTAAATCCGGGGTTATTTTTAAGTCCTCTCTGGTATCATCTCTATGCCGCAGGCATCACGTCCTTTTCGATCATCTCGTGGCATTGGGCAGGCAACATTACCGGCTGACCCGGATGCTTTTGGGCCATATGCGCCCCAGTGGCCGCCTCATCCATCATCCCCTTAAACTTCGCAACCGCCCCATCGAGGTTCTCCGCCTCCACCGTCATGGTATCCCCGCACGAACACGTCATGGTAAATTGACTCATATTTTTTTTCGCCTTTATTGATTAATACTTTTATACCACTACATTACGACCGTAAAGAAAAGGGGTGTATCCTATGGTTATATAAACCCATTCTTCTGGTGCTCCCACATTTTTTTGAAGAGGCTCTTTTCGTTGTTGAGGAGGTCGCGGGGGTTACCGCTCTCTATAATAGCGCCCTGATCCATGACTACAATGCGGTCCATGGCGCGGAGGGTGGAGAGGCGGTGAGCGATGGCGATGACGGTGTGGCTTTCGAAGAGATCGGATAGCGCCTGCTGGACGACGGACTCGCTTTCGCTGTCCAGAGAACTGGTCGCCTCGTCAAGCACGAGTATTGGAGCGTTCTTCAGTATCGCGCGGGCAAGAGCTATGCGCTGGCGCTGGCCGCCGGACAATTTGATTCCCCGCTCACCTACTTTCGTTTCGTACCCGTCGGGTAGCGCAATGATAAATTCATGGGCATGCGCCCTCATGCTTGCTTCCAAAACCGCTTCTCTTGATGCGGCCGGATTTGCGTAATGGATATTTTCAAACAGGGTGCGATGGAATAAAGACGTGTCCTGCGGCACATACGAAATGAGTTTGTTAAACGTATCGAGCGTAAGATTTTGTGTGGGAGTGCTTCCTATGGAAATACTCCCCTCTCCGGGCTCGTACTGCCGCAACAGCAATTTTACCAGCGTGCTTTTTCCGGCACCCGAAGGGCCGACAATGCCCAGATGTTCGCCTTGCTCAATATGCAGAGAAAATTTCTTTAACACGGGGTGATCGCCAGCCGGATACTGGAAAAGAATATCTTGAAATGTGACCGAAGAGGTATTATTTTCAACCGTGTCCAATGCTCCGCCAGTCAGCTGTTCCTGCCTTTTGCGCAAATGAGCGATCGCGTCGGAAAGCTGTCCGTACTCTTTTGATGCGTGAAGTATGGTATCGCCGAAATTCCAGATGACTCCCACCAGTAAAGGAATGGTGGCCGCAACAACGACAAAATCGCCTACCGTAAACTGTCCGCGCGAGAAAAGAAATATGCTTACGAGCGTAAGGGAACTTCCCAAAAGAAATACGCTAAACCCTTGTTGGAATTTGTTCAAGACCGATATCCAGCGTACTTTGCGCTCTGTCTTTACGAGGTCATGAACGGATTCTTGATTGAGTCCCTGTTCGTAGGCAACAGCGCCAAATGAATGAATCAGGGAGACGTTGCTCAAGGCATCAATGATCCCGCCGCTCAAATGCGCGTGCGAAGCCGCAACTGTTTTAGATGCCCGATAGTGCCACCTTAAAAGAGGCAGAGAGGTGGCCACAAAAATTACAAACCAAGAGGCGAAGGTGAGAAAAACGTACGGATGAATAAGGTCGAAAAGAACTCCGGAAACAACCAGACCACAGATGATCCAGCCCATATGCCAGGGAAAGGTATCGAGAAAGTAAATGGTTCCCGTTCCCACTTGTTCAATGCGCCTGCCCAAATCGCCGGAGAATTTGTCTTCAAAATATGATGTCGGTCTTTTAATCAGTCCTTCATACAAAGAAGTAGTGAGATGCCTGAACCCATCCGGAGCAATATAGGTTTCGAGGATATGGCCCGTGCGGAATAAGATTTCCTGTGTGACAAGCACTGCCGCCACAAGACCGAACGAACCCATAAGATCGTGGAACGAGACGCCGCCTGTGCCTTGAGCAATCTGATCAGCGATGCGCTTGAAAAAATACGGGAGGAGATTGGCGCACGCATTGCCTGCAACGACGAGTATGCACATCAGAAAAAATCTCCCTCTGTTTTGAGAGATCGCAAACGAGATCGTCTTGAAAGGTGTTTGGAGATAATCAAATTTTGTTTTCATGATTGAAACGGATTCTCCATCTCAAAGACCAGCTTCTCCAACCCATCAAGTTTATTGGGATGAACCCCGTATTTCATTTTGTAGAGCGCGCCAACCGCGCAAAAAAGCGCATCGGCATAGTTGAAACCGAGTTTTTCAGATACTGCTTTTACTGCTTCTTCCGAATCACCCTCAACCTCAACAAACGGTTCCAGAAACGGCCATTCATCTATGGTAATATCGACACCGTCGAGCTTCCACAGTTCCCGCTTTGTTTCCTGATATGATTTTGACTCGCACCCGATAGCTTTCAAAAGCTCTACCGCATCATCAAAATTGTTTATTTCAAGACAGATTTCTTTTTGATTCTCTATTTTTTCTCCATCAACCATTTTTAAACTCAACGTGATTTTATCCCCTTCATCGCGCACCCGAAGCCACGCATCGTCCCTGCGCTTTTCTTTGGGCAAGTGAAAAGGAACCCTCTTCTGCAGATATTCCGGGCGCGCCAAAACCGCCCCCGCTTGCCGGAATCTTTTGCGTACTTCATCTTTATTTACATTGATAAAAGTTGCCTCGTATTCGATGTGCATGGTTTTGTATTAATGCTCCAAAATAACAATTTCTGCTTTTCCTTGTTGCACGACTACTTTGGCTTTCCTAAGGTGGACTGCTTCGTCAAGACAGAAAA
>CAYJOT010000052.1:0-2661 GCA_964371935.1 uncultured Candidatus Saccharibacteria bacterium
TTGCGCAAAAACCGCCGCAGCCGCGCCAAGCAGCGTCACATCTTCTCCAAAACGCGTGACGCGGATCTCCGGAGTTTTCAGATACCGATCAATATATTTTTTGATCCCGGCAAGCATGACTGGCGCGTTCATGAGCATGACTGACCCGCCGATCGTGATCAGTTCGGGATCGTAGGCAACGACGATATTGGAGATCGCCCGCGCATTTACGCGGTGCAATACATCAAGAAACCCTCTCGCGACAGCATCACCAGATCGAGCACTGTCGAAAATATCTTTTGCCGTGTGCGGCATCATGCCGATTTTCTTTCCATGCGCTCTCGCCCACGCCCGGAAAAATCTCGGCAAATTGCGCCCTGACGCATTTCCCTCCCAATGCCCCATGCCTTTCTTACACGAACACGCGAGTCCGTATGTCGTATCCACGTTCATATGCCCGATCTCCGCCGCATTTCCGGCCCGGCCCAGCAGCAGCTTACCGTCAACAATGGCGCCTCCTCCGATGCCAGTCGAGATAGTAATGTACACGAGATTTTTTTTCTTTTTCCCCGCGCCAAAACGCTGCTCGCCAAGCACTGCCGCATTCGCATCGTTCAACAAAAGCACATGCAAAGAAAACTTCCTCCGTAGCGGTTCCACCAGCGGAATAAAATCAAAAGAGATGTTCGGCGAGCGCACCGGCCCCCCGCGCCTGTAATCCAGCGGCCCCATGGACGAGATGCCAATCCCCGCAGGCCGTGCATCAGGATATTCCGCCAAAATATGCCCGATCATCTCAATGATCTTTTGCGAAACTATTGCCGCGTTTTTCCCGCGTTTGGGCGTCTTATCTTTTATTTTAGCAACAATCTTCCCCGCAGACGAGACAAGCCCCACCCGCACATTGGTGGCCCCAAGATCAATTGCAAGCGCGTATTTGTTCATAATGTTTGTTGTAGACTAAGTCCATGGACCCGGGGAGAATCGAACTCCCGCTTCAGCAATGCGAATGCCGCGTTATACCACTTAACTACGGGCCCCAATGTATCTCTTTTATCACACTTTTTCTTACTGCGCCACCCGGAAGCGGTCGCGAGAAATTTCATATTTAGCAATAATGGGTCTGTTCTGCTCGTTTTGTTTGAGCAGCACGAGAACTTGCGAATCAACAAATACGGGAATCCATGAAGCATCCTGGACGCGGCTTATTAAAAACTTTTGCGCCCACGGGGTTGCGTCACGATAGGAAAACACAATCGCATTGAAGCCATATCGCCGCTCCTGCTCTTTCCATCGCGCCTCATCTTCCTGCATGGGAATGTAAATTTCTTTTAAAAACGCGACCGGGTACGCCTCGGGCCTGTTGTCCACAAACACTTTTTCACGCGGGTACAGGTAATAGATCAGGTAGCCGCCGATGTCGTAATTGTTGAAAATCGGACCCTGCACTTTTTCATTTTGTAAAAACTCCGCGGCTGCGGCGTTGCCCGATTCAAGGCCAAGACCAAATTCGCGCCAATAGGGGAAATACCGCGCCCACTCTCCAGACACGGTAACCAGCAACAGGAATGCGACGCATATGACTGCTATCTTTTGCCGGATCCGCTCCGCAACCGCCGTATGATCAATAGGAAAGATGAATGATGCGTTTGTGGCCAGAAGCGGCAGGGTGAACAACGCAAACAGCGCGAAGTTGCGTATGGCAAACCACGCCATTGCCGAGAAGCCGGCTCCAAGCAGTGCGTAGCTGATCGGAATTTCTTTATACCGCTTGATTGCCGCGACAAGAAAACTTACCAGCAGAAGAGCGAAAACAATTTTAAAAATCAGGAAATTTGGTTCGTGCATGCCCAGCCGCTCCAGAAAAAATAGTGATTTGTTTTCCACGAGATCATACCCATAGTTTTTGAAGATCGTGAACGGCGCCAAAACACCGGACAGGCCAAAGGGATTTATGAGTGCGGCAAGTATTGCCGTCCCAAAGACAAGGGACAAACGCTTCAGGCGCATCCATTGCTTTTGTAAAAGATATTCGACCAGAAAAGTTCCGATGATCGCAAAGCCGAGAAAAAAGTAAATGTGCGTATTCACCCAAAGAATCATCAGAACCGGCAGAAACCAGAGCCCGCGCCATTTTTGCTTATCGCGCCAAAAACGCACGAGCAGCCAGAAAAACAGCCCAACAAAGAGAGAAGTCAGCGCCTCGGGCCGGACCTCGGTGCGTTCGGCAAGCAGGGAAATAATGGGAATGGCGAGGAGCGTAGCGGCGCCCAAGCCGATCTGCTGCGCAGACACGCGCAGAAAAATCGCGAGCGCGGCCATGCTTATTGCAATGAAGAACAATTGAACCGCGGCAAAACCGCCGACGCGGAAGACAACATAAAAGAGAGCGCCCGCGCCCCAGTGGTGATTGAGCGTTGGAAAATCCGGATTGGTATACGAATAAAAATTAGTGCCGACAATATGCCCGGTCTGCACAAACACCTCCCCGTTTTTGAGATGCCGCCCCAAATCAGCCGTCACCAGATTGATCTTGTGCGTTAAAAAAATGCCATAAAAAGAAAGGAGTAGGACGATAACAAATGCGGCAAGAAATTTTTGAGCGAATGATGACATGCGTTATATCTCCCGCAACACTTCGCGAAGATCGCGGATGCGGTAGTCGGCATCGCATTGTTTGAA
>CAYJOT010000053.1:0-2583 GCA_964371935.1 uncultured Candidatus Saccharibacteria bacterium
GCCTCGATCTCCGGGGATCCGGCAAGGTCGGCGATGGTGCGGCTGACTTTGAGGACGCGGTGGTAGGCGCGGGCCGACAGTTGATAGCGCTCGTGGGCGAGGCGGAGGATGGGCTTGAGGTTGTCTTTGATGCGGATGAACTGTTTGATTTCGCGTAGTCCCATTTCGGCGTTGGTCGCGATGGGAGTATTCCGGAACCGTTCATGCTGGAGTGATCTGGCATGCGCAATGCGGCCGCGTATATGTTCGGACGGCTCTCCTTCCGCGCCTTCTAATTTATCATACTCGACCGCCGGCGTATCAATGTGGATGTCAATGCGGTCAAGCATGGGGCCGGAGATTTTCTTTGTATAGCGCAGTACCGAGCTTGGCGAACACGAGCAGTCTTGTATGGGATTGCCAAAGTGGCCGCATGGGCAGGGGTTCATGGCCGCAACGAGCATAAACTGCGCCGGAAACACGTGCGTACCCTGGGAACGCGCAACCGTAATGGAGTGCTCTTCAAGGGGCTGGCGGAGCGACTCGATCACGCGGCGGTCAAACTCCGGGAACTCGTCGAGAAATAAAACGCCGCGGTGCGCTAATGTTGCCTCGCCGGGCCGCGGGTTGGTACCCCCGCCAATGACTGCGGTATAGGATGCCGTATGGTGCGGGTTGCGAAACGGGCGTTCGCGCATTAGCGGAGTATGGTCGGACAGTTTGCCGCTGATGCTGTAAATTTTGGTGACCTCAAGTGATTCTTCGAACGAAAGTGGCGGCAGGATCGATGGCAGCGCCCGCGCAAGCAATGTTTTGCCTCCGCCCGGCGGGCCTACCATAAGGGCATTATGGTTTCCGGCAGCCGTGATCTCAAGTGCCCGTTTTGCTTTTTCCTGCCCGCGGATATGGCGATAGTCCATGCCCATATCGGGAAATTCGGCCTGCGGCTGCGAATATTCCGGAAACCGATCAAGCGCTTTTTGTCCGGTCAGGAATCCAACGGCCTCCTGTAAACTCGATACTTCATAAATTGCGATATCGCGTACGAGCGATGCTTCCAGACCGTTGCCTTTGGGCAGTACGATGCGCTCGTACCCGGCATCTCGGGCCGCCAAAGTCAGTGCAAGGATGCCGGATACTTTGCGCGTTGTTCCGTCAAGGCCGAGCTCTCCCAGAAAAACCGTATGCCCGGGATCAAACACAATCTGTCCGGATGCGAGCAAAAAGCCGAGCGCGATGGGCAAATCAAAAGCCGGCCCCTCTTTTTTGATGTCGGCGGGTGCTAAATTCACGATCACGCGCTGTGATTTTTTGTGAGGAGCGAGCGCTCCGAGATTCTGGATCGCAGCCGTAATGCGTTCGCGCGATTCCTGAACCTCTTTATCCGCAAGGCCCACAATCGTGAAGATATGCAGCCCCGGCGCAATATCCATTTCAACCGCAATAATCTTTGCGTCAAGTCCGACAACCTGCGCGGAGTGGATGGTAACAGCCATATGGCTTCCACCCTATTCTATTTTTTGCTCTTTTGCAATTTATAGCAAGCTATCCACAAATCATTTAGGCGTTCTCCGGTTCATGCGCGATGTCATATTCCGCGGCCGGGTTGGCGCGGAGACGCTCAAGCGGGATAGGATTGCGGCATGTTTTGCAGGTGCCGTAGGTGTGGTGTTCAATGCGCTGGAGTGCATGGGTGATCGCGAGCAGCTGGGACACCAGGCTGGATTTTGCGCCGATACGCGCCTCATATTCCTCAACCTCGTCTTCTTCGTTGTCGCGGTCTGCGTGCGAGCCGCTCTCTCCCGCCTCGAACTTCGGGTATGCCGCATCCCATTGTCCGGACACGCCAGCGCTCGGGGTTGCAATTGCCTTGAGCTCGCCGAGGATACGATCATGCTCGGCTCGAAGTTTGTTTTTTAGTTCGTGGAGAATGTCAGTATCCATAGCAAAAATGGGGAAACTCACACACTTTTTTCAAGTGTTGCGTCATCGAATTTCAATTCCTGTATAACGTTGTCGCGTAAAACTATTCCTGCTGCTTGCAGGATGATATCAAGCACCAGTCCTTTTTGAAATGCATAGTTTTTGAGAGGAAATAAAACAGGATTGTTTGTAGTGGCAAGTTCCTGCAAGACCTTGAGTGAAAACTCCTGAATGTCGTAATCCGTTCTCGGATTCTTTGCTCGTACCAGATCAACAAGAAGTCCTTTTTCCTCTTTGATAATCTGGTAAAATCCAGATTCCTGCATAAGCTGTTCCCCATAATCAGTAAGTCGGGTTGGACTCGCGTTGGTTACCGCGAGTTTCTGGTTGATCATATATCCTCTACTGTTCATGTGAGTTTGCATTTCTATAATTGCGTTGGTCACCTGCGAAAGATGCGCATCAATCTTGCCGATATGCTCTTCTAATTTAGGCAGAAAATTTAGCTTTTCTTCGAGAGCGCCGAAATACTTCCCGCTTTTCCACAACCAAACCAAAAGACCGATGAGCCCCCCGCTTCCAAGTAATCCTATAAGCAATGATAATGTCTGCAATGTATTCATATATAATCAACTATACACTATTGATTCTCTGCAGACAACTGCTCTGCTCACTGTGTTC
>CAYJOT010000054.1:0-2345 GCA_964371935.1 uncultured Candidatus Saccharibacteria bacterium
AATCGCTGGCTCTTACAATGATGCAAAACGCGAGAACAATTATGCTCGGCGTGGTTGTTGTTGTCGTTCTCGGGTTGATTTTTTATTTTGAGTCGCAGAAACCCCGAAGGGTTGTACCGGAAGGCTCTGAAATTCAAACGCCCATTACTGCAATGAAAAAAGAAGACCTGCCTGCCGGCAGGCAGGAAAATCAAAAACGTTACGAATTAGCCAAAGAGATCACCACTCCCGATGGTTTTATAAATACCCCTTCGACAAGCTCAGGGCAAGCGACACCAATTACCATCAACGGTCTTATCGGCAAAAAAGTAGTCCTTATTGATTTCTGGACATACAGTTGCATCAATTGCCAGCGCACTACGCCGTATCTCAATGCGTGGTACGAGAAGTATAGGGATAAAGGCCTTGTCATAATTGGCATACACACGCCGGAGTTTGAGTTTGAGAAAAAATATGAAAACGTGCTTGCCGCAGTAAAGAAATTCGGCATTCAATACCCCGTGGTATTAGACAATGATTTTTCCACTTGGAATGCCTACGGTAACCGCTATTGGCCGCGGAAATATCTGATTGATATTGATGGTTTTATTGTCTACGACCACATCGGCGAGGGAGCGTATGAGGAAACGGAACGTAAGATCCAAGAAGCATTGACAGAACGAATGGCCGTCTTGGGAGAAAGTGGTACAATCAATACAGCAGTAACAAAAGAGATACCTATTCAAAATGGCGCTAAGAGTCCTGAAACCTATTTTGGATCAGCACGCAATGACCAACAAGCGAACCTCCTGTTCCCAGGCGACAGTTGGAGCATAACGCCTGAATTTGCTCAAAATAGTTCTCCGAATGCCAGTATTGTCTACACATATACCGCCAAAGATGTTTTCTTTGTTGCAGAAGCGGGCACCGAGACTATTATTGAGGTACTTGTGGATGGAAAAACTCTTGATGCAGAAGCGGGAGCGGATATTGTAAAAACTTCCGATGGAAAAAGCGTTGTGAAAATAAAAGAAGCACGACTCTACAAAATTATTCAAGGAAGCAAATCAGAGACCCATACTCTTAAATTCATAATTCAAAAATCAGGTCTCAAAGCGTTCACCTTTACTTTTGGTTAGCTTCAATCCGCCTACTTTGTTCAGGAATTTTTGATGTCGTAGTATAAAATCGCCATGAACAAAAATTTATCAATCACAATTATCGCTATCGCCATCCTTGTAGGAGGATACTTTTACCTGTCCCCAAGGTCGGCCTTCGATTTCTCGAATAAATCTTCGGGAGACAAATCATCGTCTCGCATTGTGAATGAAGCCCTCGCGGCAAGATTCGATTATCTCTCAAATAACGGAAATTCATCCTGCTCCGGCGGGTTCAAGGATTCCATAGCCGACATGCCGGATGATGCTCGCTTGCAGGGCTCCTGCTGCAGTCCAATGTCAGTTCATCGCTATACCGAACAAGTTGAGGGGTTAGAAAAATTCAAATCTGTTGCAAGTCAAAACATCGATAAGATCCCCGATGATCCCTATGACATTGAGGCGGGCCTAGCCAAAGAATTGTTGTCTTATTACGATCTTGAACTCACGCCGGAAGAACAAAAAGCATACGACTACGCGATGCAGAACTCAAGCGAAAAGGGTCCCTGCTGCTGCAAATGCTGGCGTTGGTATGTTTATGGCGGTTTAGCGAAATTTCTTATTCAAAACCACGGCTTCACTGGCGAGCAAGTAACTGAAGTATGGAATCTTTCCGACGGTTGCGGAGGCGACAGTGAACATCAGCATTAATCTTTATACCTTAATGCTACTAGCGCTTATAAGTTTCGCCACATTTGTAACAATTAGTCACGCATTGACACTGTTTTGGATGCAACGCAATCAAGCAATAAGTATAAAAACTCGAAAAAGGGCATGGCGGCTTCATATTCTTATTAACGGCAATCTTTGGCGTCTTTTATTTCTTTGGGTTATAGCTGTTCAGCTATACTTCTTCAAGGGGATATCTTTCGCTTGGATGCCTTTTTCCATTTTGCTTATAGGTGCCGGTCTTTGGTTAGCTATATCTGCCCATGTAAAACTCGGGGGTTTCGAGGGGGGCATGGGAAAGATATTTTTCTTTCCTAACAATAGTAAAGGGTGGATAAAAGATGGTTTGTATCGATATCTTGGAAATCCTATTTATGACGGGTTTGTTTTAATACTAATTGGTCTTGGAATATTACTCGGGGCTATTGAAAATTATTATTTAGCATTAACAAGCTTTATTCTCCTCAACGGCATCCTTGCTTTTATTGAAAGCAGAGGGTATCGCTACCGTATAATTTAATAAAATATGGTCAAAACAAT
>CAYJOT010000055.1:0-2338 GCA_964371935.1 uncultured Candidatus Saccharibacteria bacterium
CTCTCACTTTTTCCCACAGGTTAAGATTCTTGAGTTCGGTAACAAGATTGTGGTTAATATCAAGGTATTTACCTGAAATCTTGTTGCGTGAGAATACTTGCGCAAATCGCGGATCAATTCCCGGTGTCGTACCAGCGATCAGTCCAATGTTTGCGTTTGGCGCAACAGCGAGAAGGGTCGCATTCCTCATTCCTTTTTTTACTTTTGCGCGTAGAGCATCCCACCCAAGTCCTTTGTGCTTACTCTTCTTGTCTATATCAATCGTCGCACCCCTGTCTTTTTCAAGCGTTTCAATCGTATCAATAGGCACTTTACCCTTAGACCAACCCGAACCCTTAAAATGTTTGTAACTCCCACGCTCCTTTGCTAGATTAGCGCTTTCATCAATTGCCATAAAGCTTACAAATTCAAAAACTCCATCTGCAAAATCATAAGCATGATTGCTGTCATAAGGTATGCCAAGCTGTTCAATCGTGTCGGCAAAACCCATCACACCGAGACCGATGGCCCTGTTTTCTTTGTCTGACTTCACCGCTTCGGGAATTGGTAGTTCATTGATATCAATAAGATTGTCGAGTTGACGCACCGCAAGACGAACACTTTCCTCAAGTTTCTGCCAATCTACTTGTTTCTTTTTGAGATGTACTGCCAGATTGATTGAAGCAAGATTGCATACAGCAATATTATCTTTGTCTTGCGGTAAACATATTTCGGTGCAGAGGTTCGACATATGTATCGTGCCGGTATTGTTGTTAAGCGCACGGAGATTGATCGGATCTTTCCACGTAAGCCAAGGGTGGGAAGTTGTTTGGAGCGAGACGAGAATCTGCCTATATTGCTCCCTCGCAGGGACTTTTTTGAACACTCTTATTTTTCCGGCCTCAGCCAGATCAATATATTCGGCGTATCTTTTTGAAAATGCTTTGCCATAGAGTTCATTGAGATCGGGTGTTTCTTTTGGATCAAACATATACCAATTGCCACTGCTTTCTACGCGCTTCATGAATTCATCGGAAAGAAACACGGCAGTATTTGCCGTCCTCATACGGAGGTAATCATCACCAGCGTTGTGTTTCCAATCAAGAAATTCCGAAAAATCTATATGCCAATTTTCCATGTAGAAACAGAGTGCGCCCTTTTTTTTACCGCCACGCTGGATGGCGCGAATGGCAGTATCAATAATTTTTGCGAAAGGGGTCGGTCCGCTTGATGTTGTGTTATTTGAGGAGAGGGGCGAGCCAGTAGCGCGGAGTTTGGTGAGTGAGGCGCCAATGCCACCAGATGCTTTGGAAAGCTTCATTACATCAGCGACTGATTTTGCGATGTGATTTATGTCATCGTGTATCTCAAGGAGAAAGCAATTGGAGAGAGCGGGCCGAGATGTTCCTGCGTGAATGTTTGTTGACCCGCCTGCGATATATTCTTGACGTGACATTTTGTTATAAAAACGAATTGCCCATTCTGTTGGATTTTTTTCATTGTATGAAAGCCCCATTGCTACGCGCATGAAAAAGTATTGGGGTACTTCAGCGGGTTGCTGATTTTTATCCTTGATCGCGTAGCGATTGAGCAGACTTGAAAGACCTGCGTAAACAAACAGATCGTCCCGATTAATATCGAGCGTGTTCGCAAGGCGAGAGAGATCAAAAACTTTCTCCATGCGAGCATCAAGGATGCCGGCTTTCACTCCATTTTCGACATAACGGACAAAACCTTCGCGATGAAGTTCAATTAATTCATTTGGGTTTTCATAATCGCCGACAACGCGCTTGTAGATAGTTTTGAGCAAAATTCGTGTCGCAATTTTATCGTATTCGGGATCATCTTTTATGTTTTGCACCGCCGCATTAATTGTCGCCTGATCAAGCTCTTCCGTAGTAATACCATCGTACAGAGTCACTTTCGTATCCGTTCCCACTTGAGTAACTTTGCTTATTGGGTCACTCAAACCTATGCACGCTCGCTCAATGGATCGGTTGATGCGATCTGCGTTAAAAGGTTCTTTTGTGCCGTCTCGTTTGGTTATGGTTAGTTGCATGGTATTTCTCGTTTAATTAATAAAAATCACTTGACGGTGCGCCAAGTGATTTCATATGCCTTTACGGCTTAAATGAGACAGCTTGACGCGAGCCAGAGAAGGTGCCCGAGGGCACTAATATGAGGGATCGGACTTATCCGCTTGATTAGCGAAATCACCGTTACGCGATAGCGAGGGGATTACACCCTGCTTCACCTCATATCTTCTTTATTTAAATTGTACATTAATATTGTAGCACAAATAAATTATTCCAAATTTCCGTGTCTTGTGCATAAGTCAAAAGACCCCCGCCAAAGCGAA
>CAYJOT010000056.1:0-2218 GCA_964371935.1 uncultured Candidatus Saccharibacteria bacterium
TCTATCGCAATCCAAGAACCTCTTTCGTGACTTTCGGCACTTCCGTCCGGAAATATGCTTTTATGTGTTTCCAATCGGCATCGAAAAAGAGGCGCGGCATAGGATCAGCTTCCGCGTCTTCAAAGTACATGAGCGCTTTCATAATGTGATGATAGTCGTGCGCAACGGTCGGGTATTGCGCGGGCAGGCGCCGGACAATATCAAGAAGATGCTCGCGATTGCAACAGTACCAGTACAGGTCTACAAAATCACGCTTGCGGCCGCGCTGGCTGATCGCAATGATTTTCATGACTGCGATATCGCGCGGTGAGAGTATTTGCACCGTACCATGTTGTATGTATGGCTCTTTCTGGATAAAAAACGGATAGGAGATAAAGCTTATCTTTGCACCCATGAGTTCGCCGTAGACTGTTCCTTCACGGACAAGCGATGCCAACCAAACATCTTTGGGAAAGTGGCGCAAGAGCGCCGCAAGCGAGAAATCCGATTTTTGAGAAAAGAAATCGAGGTCAACCGAACTTCGATGGCCAACGGCAAGTGCAAGCGCCGTTCCTCCGGCAAGATACCATCCGGAGCGTTTCAGCCACGCCTCTTGTGACAAAAAATCGAGCGCCTTTTTTGTCGCGCGCGGCAGGACTTCCGTATGAAACTTTATTATCGGCGGGTGAGCGCTTCCCATAGAGGACGAGTTTGTGGATGAAGGACCCGCGACTTTTTTATAATCTCCCGAATCAGCGCATGAGGATAGTAGGCATACATCCATCGTGTTTCCGCATCATTGCCGAAATCTAAGATCCGTTCAATAATATATCGCGCATGTTTTCCAGGCCCCAGTTTTTTTGGATCCACATCCCAAAAAAGCGATTGGCGGAAAGGGATAGTTTTTTTTGCCTTGTAGTTGCTACTTTTAGCATATCTCCACTATACCATATTTCCTTTATAAAAGCTATGCATAGCCAATTTTTTCACAAGAAACAATCTCACACACCGAACGCGCAATCGCGTTCGGCCGGACTCGCACTTTTGATTTTGTTCATTTTGTTCTCCTTGCTCGAGAGGAGAGATGTTTACTCTATCGCGGCTTAGCTCGAGTATAAGCCGCACCAAAGTAAAGCCCCTTGCGCCACGCGCTTGGGGTTTTGTAATTGAGGAAAAACTTGGTAACCCCTCACACCCCTCGTAACCCCAGATACTCTCCAAAGAAATTGGCTGGTCTCCTCCACCACAAAGACAACAGTACCGAGCACAGCACATTCAAGGTGTTTGCGCCTTTCTGCGTACAGGAACCAAAGGATATTTTGCGTTTGAGCACCAGATGGCGTAATGCCCGCTCCGCTTTGTTGTTGTCTGCGGGAATATCCTCATGGGTCATGCAGGTAACGTAGGAGTGAGTGTTTTTTGCCAAGCTCTGCCTGATTGTCTTGAGCTTTTTTGGATTGTCAGCGTGCGGTATCGCGATGATCTGGAAACGTTGCATGAGTTTCTCCCGCAGTTCCATCCGCTGTGCAAGATCAAACGGAGTGATCAGTGCTGCACGAAGGTCTGCATAGAGAGACCTGAATTGCCGGTAGACAGATTGACACTGTTCTCTCGTCTTTGAATCCAAAGTATCAGATTGTGCCACATCACGCAATTTTCTCAATGGATGCGCCCAGCAGAGTTGATGTTTCTCAAAGAGATTACGATACGCGCCATAGTCATCACTGATGCCAATGTGTTTGGAATTTTCCTCTCCCATCAGTTCTTCTGCATTGCCCCTGCCTCTGCTCCTGCCCATAAGAAAGACGGTATCTGGCGTCTGGGTGCCAGTCATCACCCATGTATGATTGCCTTTATCTTCTTGCTGCACCTTCCAGCCGGTTTCGTCATATTTCCACACTGCGCTTGATAACTGTTTTGAATTGACTTGGTTTCTCAGGAAGCATGATGTCTTCATATCATGGTTTTCAGTTCCTCGATCTGGAGTTGAAGCATCTCGATCATCTTTTTTTGCAGGGTGTTCTCCTGTTTGAGCAGTCGTATCTGTTCTGCCTGCTCTTTGATGAGAATGTCTTGAATCGCTACGCGCTCACGTGCGGCATGGTGGAGTTTCTTGAGATTTCTCCACTCGCGCATCTGTTCATAGATTTCCTGTTTGGTAAGTATTTGAGCCATGTATCTTAAGATGCGGCTGTGGTATGATTAAAAAAGTAAAATTTGCATAGGCGGCAAGCGAATC
>CAYJOT010000057.1:0-2178 GCA_964371935.1 uncultured Candidatus Saccharibacteria bacterium
GTGAGGCCGAACGGTATTCTCATCATTGACGAGATAGACGCTATTGGCGGAAAAAGAGAGCAGATGGTGAACGAAGTAAATGTAAGCATTGTGGGAACACTGTGTTCAATGCTTGATGGCGCAAAGTACAAGGACGATGTGGTTGTTATTGCAACAACCAATAAGCCCCACATGTTGGATAACGCCTTGCGCCGTCCGGGGCGCTTTGATGTGGAAATACAGATTCTCCCGCCCGATGTTAAGGGTCGTGAGCAGATTTTCGCGATCCATACCAAAGGCATGCCGCTTGCTCATGATGTTGATCTTCAAACTCTTGCCAAAAGAGCGCACGGATTTAGCGGCGCTGATATTGCCGGCGCGTGCGCGAGCGTGAATCAGCGATTGTTCAAACGCGCGGTAGAGGAAATCAGGGCGGGAACTGCCCAAGGAGAAATTCTCAAAAATCTCGCCATTAACCAAAATGATTTTTGCCAAGTTATTGACGAGACCACTCCCTCTCTGCTTCGCGAAAACTATGTCGAGGTTTCCAAAACAAGTTGGGGGGATATCGGGGGACTCGATGAGATTAAAAGCGAGCTTCAGCGAGTAATCATTTGGCCGCTTCAGTACAAAGACGAGATGCAAAAATTGAAATTGCGCCAGCCCAAAGGCGTTCTTCTTTACGGGCCGCCGGGCTGTGGCAAAACTATGATTGCCAGAGCCATGGCCCGCGAAAGCAAACTTAATTTTTTGGCCGTAAACGGCCCCGCCCTGATTAGTAAATGGATGGGTAGCACCGAGGAAGCAATTCGCGATCTTTTTTGGAAGGCCCGTACGGCCAAGCCCTGCATCATATTCTTGGATGAGATAGAATCTATCGCTCCTGTGCGGGGCAAGTCGTTTGGCAACGACGTAACCGACAGGGCGGTGAGCCAGCTACTTGCGGAAATTGACGGAGTAAGCGCGACCCAAGATGTTTTTGTGATGGCCGCGACCAACCGGGCGGACCTTGTTGACCCCGCGCTCTTGCGGCCAGGTCGTCTGGATCTGCAATGCGAGGTACCGTTACCGGATAAAATTGCAAGAAAGAAAATTTTGGGATGATTAAGGAAATTCGGTTGAAAGCATAAGCTGATTTACCGCTCTTTTAAAGGATAATTTTGCTGTTTTCTGTAATGATTCGCGTGTATGAATACTATACATGCGAAGTCTCTGTGCTGTCAGGAGACAATATATCATTTTGGCAGCCGTCGCAGGCAGTGTCGAGCTTGTGGTAGAACATGGCGAATAAAAGTAAAGAAACGAGGTCGGAAACTCAAGCGTGCTTCGGCTCGTCTGCCGCAACGAGTACTGGCCGAATATGGACGGATAGCTTCTTGGGCGCGTAGACAGAATGTGAGTAATGCGGCCGCGTCATTTCGTCTGCGTGGCGCAATGCAGTATGTACTCCGCACCACTCGTTCCCGCTCTCTACCGCGTGGCCCTTACGCGCTTCTTGGCGATGGTTTGTATTTTAAGTTTAAGCGCGTGGATTGGGTAATGTATGTCATGGCAGTAAAACCGATTCGTTCTCATCGCGCATATTATCTTGATCCGGTATTGCTTCAGGGTAAGGAGAGCTATGAGCGGTGGTGTGTGGCTACGGCAACGATTTCCAAAGAAACCAAAAAGAGCGTCCGGGCCTTTGTTTCCGATGGTTTTCGAGGAGCAAAGCTAATTGCCAAAGAACACGGCTGGATTCACCAACGTTGCCATTTTCATCTCTTGCTGGCTTTGATTCGCAGACACGGCAGACGATCGTATCGGGTCAAGGGCGCAGGAATTCGTGAAAAGTTACTGGGCGTTGTTCGGGTGTTGATTACCACCAACGATGTTATGATGAAGCGCAAGCACATTCTCAAAGCGCAACGATTACTTTCGCATCCACTTTGTCCGCCGTGGATTCGCAAGCAAACGGTCGAATTCCTTCGTACTCTTGATGATTTTCGTGCCTATCTCATACACCCTGAACTGAACCTGCCCGCAACCACTAATGCCATTGAGTCCAGCGGCAAGATTATTCGGAAAGCAACAAGCACAGCACGAACACCAAGGTCGGTTCTGCTTCGCGCGACAGTGTTTCTACGACTGCGAAAATCAATCACTTGCAATGGCAAATTATCAACCAAAATTACTTAATGAACCCAAAAGTTTCTTTGT
>CAYJOT010000058.1:0-2164 GCA_964371935.1 uncultured Candidatus Saccharibacteria bacterium
GAGGCAGACATCAAGAGGGCTGCAATTTCAGGGCGAAGCGACCAGCCAAATGAGTTGTAAAATACGCCAGCCGCAACTGGAATCGCAAGGACATTATAGATTGCAGCCCAGAACAAATTTTGTTTCATTTTCGTAACCGTAGCCTTGCTCAAGCGCAGCGCGGCAACGATATCATACGGATCTGATTTCATGAGCACGATATTGCCTGACTCAATCGCCACATCCGTACCAGCTCCAATCGCGATACCTATATTTGCCTGGGCTAACGCCGGAGCATCGTTGATGCCATCGCCAACCATGGCAACGAATTTACCCTCATCCTGTAATTTTTTGACATACGTAGCTTTGTCTTCAGGAAGAACCTCTGCAAAGTAGCGTTCAATGCCAAGGTCAGACGAAATTGCTTTCGCGACCTGTCCATGATCACCAGTAATCATGGCCACCTCGAGCCCCATTTCTTTAAGCTTCTGCGCCGTTTTCTTTGCAGTCTCGCGCACCGTATCAGCCACGCCGATTGCGCCGGCAACGTTGCCGTCCATTGCCACAATACTGACGGTGTTGCCCGTGTTGAGGAGTCGATCAATCTCGCTTTTGAGCGACGCGAGATCGATGCTGTTTTGCCGCATCAGGCGTTCAGTCCCCGCAATGACTGCCCTGCTATCTACAAACGCACGGATTCCATGGCCGCCAATCGCTTCGAATTTCTCCACCCTTTTTTCAATCGACAGATTTCGTTTTCTCGCTTCCTCAATGATGGCAACGCTGATAGGATGATTCGAATTGAGTTCTGCCGCGGCTGCAATGGCAAGCACTTCGTTTGCATTGGTCGCAGAAGCAGCAATAACTTCAGTAACTTTTGGCTTGCCTTCCGTAAGGGTGCCGGTTTTGTCCAGCACAATTGCGTTGATCTTTGAGGTATTCTCAAGGGTCGCCGCGTCCTTAATAAGAATGTTGTGTTTGGCTCCGATGCCGGTGCCAACCGCAACGACAGTGGGGGTCGCAAGACCCAACGCGTCCGGACAGGCGATAACAACAGTTGATATGGCGAAGGTAAGAGCCGTGAGAAGCCCGACACCCGCAAGCAAGTACCAGCCAAAGAACGTGGCGAGTCCCGAGCTGATAGCGACAATCACAAGCCAGGCCGCTACTCTATCTGCCAGACGCTGTCCAGGAGCTTTGGAATTTTGCGCTGTTTCCACCATTTTGATGATTTGCGCCAAAACGGTTTCCGATCCTACCTGCGTAGCTTTGAATCTGACCGCACCCGTCAAATTTACCGACCCGCCAATGACTTTGTCGCCGCCTTTCTTGCTCACCGGAATGGATTCGCCAGTCACCAATGATTCATCAATAGAAGTCTCGCCTTCAACGATCTCTCCGTCCACCGGCACTTTATCGCCAGGCCGGAGCGCCAAGATATCGTTATGAACAATTTCGGCGCTGGGAATTGTTAGTTCTTTACCGTAGCGAATCACTCTTGCCTGGGGAGGCACGAGGTCAAAGAGCGCGCGAAGAGCATCGGAAGTGCCGCGGCGAGAACGCATTTCCATCCAATGGCCAAAAAGCACAAATGTTACTAAAAGCGCGGCTGCCTCGTAGAATGTTGCGCTACCGGGTTGCAAAACCGTAAGCAAAACACTGAACAGATACGCAGCCAACACGCCTGTGGCAATGAGCACCGCCATATTGAGCTTGCGCGCGCGCAGCGACCAGTAGGTACCTGTTATAAAAATGGATCCTGTCCAGAATACAATAGGCGTGGTGAGCAGAAAAAGCAGCCAATTTACCGGGATAGGTGTCGGGAGGTCAAGTTTGAAAAAATTAATCCCAACCGGAGAATAAAGAAAAATTGGCATGGAAAGAATAAATGAGATCAAAAAACGGCCTCGCATGTCTGCCTCAATCTTTTTTGCCAACTGCGGGCTGGTCATGGCAGCTTCATGGTCTCGATGGCTGATTTGAGAGAAATCTTCGCTGGCGCCGCGTCCAACTTTTCGCGCCACAAGCTCCATGCCGCACGCAGGACAGCGGCCGGGTTCCTTCTTGACCACGTCTGGATGCATGGGGCAGGTATAAGTCGTCACATCCTTTGACTCTTTTGTGGCTACGTGTTCTTGATGTTCGGTTTTCTCGTCCACCCTATACTCAAACTGCTTGGCCTCCC
>CAYJOT010000059.1:0-2157 GCA_964371935.1 uncultured Candidatus Saccharibacteria bacterium
CACATTGCGACCAGCTCGGCATCATGGGTTGACGGGGGAGGGAATGTGATGGAGTGAGGGTATCTTAACAAATTGGTGACGATCGTCACCAATTTGTTAAGAACGGAAACGTGCGTTTAAAACTCTGGCCTATTGCTTTGGTCAGCTTTTTTAATTGCTCTCACGATCCTGGATTTCAGGCGGCTGGCTTTGTTCTTTTTGATGGCGAAGGTTTTAGCCGCCTTGTCGAGCGTCTTGTAGATTGTGGGTACCAATTTTTCGGCCTCGGCCACACTGGCGCTTGCGATGAGTTTTCTTACTTCTTTGAGCGCGTCCCGGTATGCGGTCTTGCGGCGGACATTTCGCCCGCGCCGCTTTACTGACTGTCGGAGCGCCTTGGTTGCTGATTTTGTATTAGGCATAGGAATAGTGTATCAGGAAAAGTTTTTTTGTCAATAATGGGGTGACCACGGCTCACTATGCCCGATACTTTTTGATCTTGTCCCGCAAGAGCGCGGCTCGCTCGAAGTCCATATCGCGGCTGGCTTTTTTCATTTCGCGGTCGAGTTCTTTGATGATCGCGTTGGTATTCCCTTTGCGCGGGACGTTATCTTCTTCCGGAGAAATTTGCGCGAGCATAGACGCACGGATTTCTTTCCGGATTTCGGTGGGAGTAATGTGGTGCTTGACATTGTATTGGGCTTGGATTTTCCTGCGCCGCTCGGTCTCGCTGATGGCGGCTTTCATGGATCTAGTGATCGTGTCCGCGTAAAGAATAACCGCACCGTCAATGTGCCGGCTGGCCCGGCCGATGATCTGGAGCAGCGTGGTTTCATTGCGCAAAAAGCCCTCTTTGTCCGCATCAAGGATTGCGATGAACGATACCTCGGGCAAATCAAGTCCTTCGCGCAAAAGGTTGATGCCGACGATCACGTCGTGATCGCCGATGCGGAGTTTGTTTAAAATGTCAGGCCGGTCAAGCGTCTTTACTTCGGAGTGGAGATACTCGGCCTTGATACCGGCATCGGTCAGATACTCGGCAATATCTTCGGCAAGCCGTTTGGTAAGCGCCATCACGAGCGAGCGTTCATGTTTGGCAATTCGTTTCTTGATTTCCGTGATCACGTCCAGAATCTGGTTCTTGGTCGGCCGTACTTCAAGCTTGGGATCAAGGATACCGGTCGGGCGGATCAATTGCTCGGCAATATGCGTACTCTCGTCATTCTGAGGACGAAGCCCGAAGAATCTCTGAGATCCTTCTCCGCCAACGGGCGGATCAGGATGACGGATAGAACTCATTTGCAGTTCATACGGACTGGGCGTTGCGGAAACGTAAATTAGTTGATTCACGCGCGCATTGAACTCGTCAAACGTGAGCGGCCGGTTGTCCGCGGCCGAGGGCAGGCGAAAACCATAATTGATGAGCGTCTGCTTGCGGCTCTGGTCTCCGGCATACATGCCGCGAAGCTGGGGAATGGTGGCGTGGGATTCGTCTATTACAGTGAGAAAGTCGTTTCCGTGCGCGTAGCGGAAATAGTCGAGCAGGGTATGCGGCGGCGTGCCGGCCTGGCGGAAATCAAGCTGGCGCGAGTAATTCTCGATGCCGTTCACGTATCCGGTAGCCGCGAGCATTTCCATGTCGAATTCGGTGCGCTGTTTGAGCCGTGCGGCCTCAAGTATTTTCCCCCGGCTGTTTAATTCCAAAAGGCGCTGTGCCAGTTCGTTTTTGACGTTCAGAATCGCGAGTTTGAGCTTGTCCGTCGGCGTGACAAAGTGTTTTGCCGGGAAGATTTGAATAGCGGATAGCGGATAGCAAATAGTCGATAGTTGGGCTACCGGACGTTTGTCAATCATCGAAATTTTATTTCCTTCAAACTCGACAAAGATTATTTGTTCGCCGGAGGGCAGGTATATCTCCACGCGGTTTTCGCGCGTGCGAAAATGCCCCTGCCGCGGATCAATGGGGTTGCGGCCGTACTGAAGAAGTGTAAGACGGCGCACTAACTCTTTTTGAGTAAGTTTGTCGCCGATAGCGAGTTTTATAGAGACCTTCTCATATTCTTCCGGACTGCCCACGCCGTAGATGCAGGAGACCGACGCCACGATCAGCACGTCTTTTCGCGTGAGCAAGGACGCGGTCGAGGAATGGCGCAAGGCATCAATGGTCTGGTTGATCTT
>CAYJOT010000060.1:0-2073 GCA_964371935.1 uncultured Candidatus Saccharibacteria bacterium
TGTCCCCACGGGGATTCGAACCTCGATTTCAGCCTTCGGAGGGCTGCGCTCTATCCATTGAACTATGGGGACAGCTTAACGCAAGCGCAAGCCATTATATCCGCTTTTTACATAATTGACAAACAAAAAAACCGCCCGGATAGAAGGACAGATAAGCAGACGCACTCCAATTTGTGTAATTTTATGAGTGTCTGCGCTGCCCCTCCATCCAGACGGTCAAGATCGCATTTTCAATGATCAAACAAAGATAGCAGCAATCCTATCAGGATGCTGCTATTATACACTACAAATAAAGTTTTGTCAAGTTCTCTGCGGGCGGGGATCTTCACCACCACGCCTCATCACGAAGTCTATGTCATGCGCGTAACAAAAATGGGAAATGAGCATAAAAAGACCATCAAATGTCCTTTTGTTTTCGGGGGAGTCTACTGACATTACAATTCGCGCAGGCTCAAATGAAATAATAAATTGTGTTAAGTTGTGTTTAAGAATATACGAACCTACATGCGTGAAAAATTTCAATCGGTTTTCATCCGTGAGCATGTCGGGCGGACATAAGATTGTGATACCGATTTTTTTACTCTGTGCTTCGTGCTCGAGCCGCCGGTCAACCCACGGACGCAACATTAATTCTTCTTTATATTTCCCAAGTTCTACAAACTGAAATTTTTCATCCTTAATGATTTGTTGAGAAAGCAGAGAGAGCGGTGCATAGCCATTCGTATCGGTAGCGGTTGTCGCGACAATCACGATATGAATACCTTGCTCCATTTTACGCCGAAGAGCTTCCAGAAAATCCTGAATATCGCTGGTTACCAACGCGAGCACTGATATGTAAGCAGGATTCATATTTACAATGAGCCGATTGATTTCCCGGTCATCACTACCGGGAGTACTGTGAGCTGTAGGTACGAATTTAAACCCTCCTGCTTCTACGGATTTTTTGAACCGCCTCGGATTCTCCACCGCAGTAACGAAATTCGCTGACCGGATCTCGGCCATTCTTCCTACTTCACTGCTAACTTCCTTGGAAATAATTTGCAGTAATCTTGCGTAATTTGTCTGGCCAATTCCATGAATTCTCATTAAATTAAATAATGACTGCCCATCAGTAAGCACCGCTACAGGTACAGATTTATTATCATCAGCCATGCTCATTCCCCCCCTTTTTTATTTTCAAAGAAGTAAAAATATACTACCACAGACCAACAAAAAAATCAAGCTGACCACTGAAAATTAAAAAGTCCAGTACTTTACCGGACGTGTTTCAATATCACAAGATTCGGTTTTCGCCCATCCACACTTTTCCCATAATACACGATTGATAATTTTCTAACTCAAT
Source organism: uncultured Candidatus Saccharibacteria bacterium (assembly GCA_964371935.1). GTDB lineage: Bacteria > Patescibacteriota > Minisyncoccia > Sungbacterales > HO2-52-23 > JACQRW01. The sequence continues at coordinate 1,343 of CAYJOT010000060.1, forward strand.
AAAAGAGAAAAGCTCACACAACGATCTTGACAAGGCGTGGTTGCCAGTGTCTGCGTCAAGAGCCCGCGTTGCCACAATAATAATTTCAATCCCTTCCTGCTCTTTTTGTTTAAGATGCGGAGCAAAACCTCCGTCCGTACTGACTAATATAATCCTTCGCACACTATCCGCATCTATGTCTTGTATTTCTTCGATGATGAAGCGGTCGTCGTTCTCTGGCCGGTCCATGGCAACCAAAATGGGAATAAAACGCGCATCTTCAACTTCCTCAATCATCTGCCACAACTTACAAAACGGGATAACAAAATAGATCTTTATCCACGAACCCATAGCCAGACCTTTAGCAAAAATTCTATAGAGCTGTGGCATACGAAAAGCGCCAATGCCAAGATTTTCCCCCATATGATGATAGAGAGAGGCACCATCTATAAAGACAACGGTGCCTCGTCCATCTTCTCCACTGTATTTTTTTTGTCTTTTGATCCGGCGTTTATGCAAAAAGTGTTGTTTCTTAACGATATCCCCCTTGATGCCCCGTCTTCTCCAATCGCGGTCGCGCATGGCAGAAACTCCTTTATTATTTGGAAAAATTTTAAGGTGCGATCTTCACCCACTGTTTCCCTACAATACCATGAAAATCAATGCGTCACAATGCTACAGTGGTCAATTTTTTCCTAAAACAGCGCTGCTTGCGCGTCTTGGGCCATGACGTACGACTCGTTGGTCGGTTC
>CAYJOT010000061.1:0-2001 GCA_964371935.1 uncultured Candidatus Saccharibacteria bacterium
CGGTGAGAACTTCTTCGGCACGCAGCTGTTCCTGGCCGAAATCTTCCGGTCCCATATAGAAAAGCTCCAGATCCAGGATCCGTTCCTCTTCCGCTATCCGTTTCAATTCACGGATGACCGCAATGATTGGGAACACGTGTCCTCCGCTCCCGCCGGCGGTAAACAAGATGCGCATAGTTGTAGAAAGCAATGACTAATTGCCCTAATTTCTAATTGACCTAATCAAATCCCAGTGTTGTTAGAAATTAGAGCAATTAGAAATTAGACATTTTCATCCATACTTAGATATATTCAGCAGCACTCCAATGCTTGCCAGGGTAATGACCAACGATGTACTTCCATAGCTTACCATAGGAAGAGGTATTCCGGTAAGCGGGAGCAGGCCGGAGATTGCTGCCATGTTGATAAAGCCTTGAGTCATGATGCCAACCGAGATGCCTGCGGCGAGCAGCTTGCCAAAGGTGTCAGGCGCGCGTTTGGCTATGAGCAGCCCGCGCCAAAAAAATATCGCGAAAAGCGCCAACAGTGCGCATGCCCCGATAAAGCCGGCTTCTTCGGCGAAGATGGCGAAAATGGAATCCCCCATCGGCTCCGGCAGATACGAATATTTCTGCAAACTTTTACCAAATCCCAAACCCCAGAATCCGCCCGAGCCAATGCCAATAAATGCCTGATTGATTTGGTATCCGACGCCTTGCGGGTCTGTCTGCGGATAGAGGAAGACAAGAACTCGCTGGAAGCGGTACGGTTCGATTTGTACAAGCAGAAACAGCATGACCAATCCGAATAATGAGAGCATTGCCATCTGCGAAACTTTGCCTCCGCCCAGGAAGTAAAGGATTCCTGCCGTTGCCACGATTACGCCAAGCGTGCCGATATCTTTCTGCATGACAAGAAAAGCGCTCACGATCGCAATCATGATTGAAAACGGGATCATGCCGTACGAAACGCTTTTGATCTCTTTTCTGCGCGCGTCAAGCCAGCTTGCAAGATACACCAGAAATGAAAATTTGAGCACTTCGGACGGCTGGAAACTAAATCCTCCTACTTGCAGCCATCTTCGCGCGCCGCCGGAAACATAACTCAGGTTGGGAATAAAGAGCAATGCCGAGAGCAGAAAAGAAAATATCATAAGCGGGAGCGCAAAACGTTTCCATGTCCGGTACGGCAGCCATTGGGTGAATGCGAGCACAAGCCCTCCCAAAATTCCTCCGTACAAAAGTTGGCGCAAAATATAAAAGGAAATGGTCCCAAAATTTTTTTGTGAGAGCACCATCGAAGCTGACGCAAGAATCAAAAGCCCCACGATCAAAATCGTAAGCGTGAGAAAAAACATTGGTTTGTCGAGTTTATGAGGAGCCATATTATTTCGTCTTGCGATCCGGTTTTTGTTTCCGCGCATAGGGTGGCAGCATTCTGATGAATTCTTCGTGGGATGCAGGCAATCGTATACCCTTTCCCAAGAGTGCAGCATCGAGAACGGCTTTTCGGCGTGCCTTGAAGCTTGCTTTGGAGATAAATCCGGGCTTTTTCATATCCTCATACATTTTTTTAATCTCAACAAAAGAAAATTTACTTATCACACCTCTTGAAAACTGGTATACTTGTCCTTTTTTATTGCCGGATAGTTTGAGAAGATCATAGAAGAAGAACTCCATGAAAAGAATCTCAAACAATCTTCGCGCGATGAGCGTGTCTGGTGTCTCCTTGCCAAAAAGGTACCGTCGGTAAATTTCTCCATCTGTCCAAAAAAGATATGGCATGTGGGGAAAGACTTGTGACGGATGCTCAACATGCTCCCTCTTTACATGATGAAAAATTCCGGTATGTGCAGCCCCGAGAAACATGAATATATTGATTTCCTTTTTTTGTATGTCTTTGGGCAATGCACGTTGGCCTATGGGCCCGGATGGATCTTGTTTGAGAGACATGATGAACTCTTTTAATAGACCAACTCCGCCAATTAATGAATCTATGGTATAGTGGCTCATATCTCATCAC
>CAYJOT010000062.1:0-1964 GCA_964371935.1 uncultured Candidatus Saccharibacteria bacterium
TATCACCCTCCAGAATCAACGCTGCTGCAGAAAAAGACATATCTCGGAGGCCCCTATACGCATGGCTCCGGCACGTGCGATTTTTTTGTCGGAGAGCTTCGTTCCTCACCGCTCCTTAAAGAAAAAATACGGCAAGCATACAATGGCGGTTCGATCAGATCTTTCAGTGGCCTAAAACAAATCCCGCTCCAAGTCCTATTTTTTGACGAAGAAAGATGGACCATGAACGCTCCGCTGGGTGATTGGTGGGATGAATGGCACGGGAATCTTCCAGCCGCCATTGCTCAAACCGTATATTTTGTCTTCGCGTCCCAAGAAAGATATCCCTATCTTGGAGACCTTCGATGTGATGATTAAATATATGTTGATAGAAACTTATCTACACCTCTTTCGTTTGATCCCTGATGTGTCGTATTGTATCATGAAGTTACTACGAAGAAGATCCTCAAATGGTTTGTCATAACCATTCTCATCGCACACGCCGCCTTAGTGATATACCGCATGTTTGTTTTGCGAAACGAAGCAAAGACATCGGTGGCAACTCCCTCGGGAAGAGCGGCAGGCGGAGGAAAATGGCTTACCTCGGATACGGACAAGGTGATTGCCGGTATTGTAGGACGCACGCTCTCGCGTCCCAATTTTTTAAGTCAACACTAAATGTCCGATCGTGAGGAGTTTGTTGATTTAAAACGTATCCACACCTTCTTGCTTGCGTTGACCCTTGATGTTGCGGTGTTGTATTATTGAGATATATGAAGAATCTTGCGAAATTTGCAGGTGGCGGTATTTTGATCGCGCTTGTGGGTCTGGGTACCCTCTTTGGCATCCGATACCTGCGCGCTCGCAATGACCCGGCGTATCAGAACGAGCGTGCCGCGTATGAATATGTTGCGCAAGAAAAACAACTCATCCAGCAGATGAAAGACGACCCCTATGGCGGCGAGACCCCGGAGCAAACTCTCGGGCTTTTTATTGACGCGCTCAAGAAGGGAGATACCGACCTTGCATCAAAGTATTTTGTGGTGGGGGAGCAGGAGAAGTGGAGGAGGGAGTTGGAAGAAGGGAAAGAGAAGGGTTTTCTTGAACAAGCTGTAAAAGATCTCGAAAAAACCAAAGTGACGAAAAGAGATGATGCGGCATTTTTTAGTCTTGTTGATGAAAATAATCTCGTTATCTCTGAGTTAATAATGCAAAAGAACCAATTAAATAAAAAATGGAAAATAACAAAACTATAAAAGTAGCCATCTTTTTGTTTTTTGTAGCTCTATTGGCGACCCCCTCTTTCGTATTTGCCTACGATCCAGACACCACCCATGCCGCGCTTACTCAAGAGATCATAACGTTTTTTAACAGTAGTTTCTCAAAACAACAGATCAGTTCCAGTGAAGCCCAGTCAATAATCCAGGGCAGTATTGACGAAGACAGGGGGTTGCGCTTTATGCGCCATTTCTATGATCCGGTGCGCAATCGCGGTCTTGTATTGGAGACGAACGATAATCCTAATCCAAATCTCGCTCTTGTATCTGCCGGAGCCAAATCAAAATGGCAGAGCTCAAAGGACTGGGCAACGGATACCATGAGCCAGTCAGGCATCAAACAAAAACTGTTTGGCGGAATACTGACTGATTACTTTGGCGGAGCAGACGATTACTCATGGGATCGCGCAATCTACGAATACGCATGGGGCAGTAAAACTCGCGGTCTTGAATCATTGGGACACATCCTCCACTTATTGGAAGACGCGACTGTGCCGGATCACACCAGAAACGACCCGCACCCGCACGTACTCAATATGGGAAGCCCGTACGAGGACTGGACCAAACAATTTAACCGTTCCAATGTTGCTATTGCCAAGCAACTCCAGAACCAGAAGCCGATACTGCTGTCTCATATCGGCTTTTATTTTGATGCGATTGCCAGCTACTCAAACAATAACTTTTTTAGTAAGGATACGATTTTTGATA
>CAYJOT010000063.1:0-1961 GCA_964371935.1 uncultured Candidatus Saccharibacteria bacterium
ATTTCTTTATTTTCAATGGGTTATGAAAATTACCCCGCCAGATTCTCCACTACATTTCCTGCAAAAAGAGGTTTGTTTGGCATTCGAATTCCCATCTTGGCAAGCAAAATACGGACATGGGTATCCGGCTTGCCTATGACCCGCAATCGGATCGACGGTCTTTCTTTGATGGGAAAAATAATATCCATCATCCGGATCTCCCGGAATTCCTGTATCAGCTTTTTGGGACTTCTTCCCAATCCTTTGGCCTCCATCCATAATTCAAGCGTCTTCCATAACGCCAATGCCAAGAAACAAATAAAGAGATGCGCTTGCACCCGGTCTTCGCGGTGATGATAAATGGGTCTCATCCCCAAATTGCTTTTGCTCATCCGAAAGGCCGTCTCCGCTTGACCCAGCTGCATGTACATCTTCCAAAGTTTTTTCGGATCTTCTTCCGACATGTTTGTTCTCAAAAGGTATTTGCCGTTCACTTTCTCGGCCCATTCAACCCGTTCTGTTTTGTATTCGATCAAAAGATCCTTTAGCCGGCCTCTTGCATTTTTAATCAACTGCGTTTCAAATAACTTTTCCGCCCGCGTATATTTGCCAAACCACCTGCCCATCCGTTTGGCGGCCTTCTCAGTGTCGATGAGTTTGCCGGTTCGAATCGCCCTCTGAATCTTTAAAAGCTCATCTTCCAGCCGCCCGCTTTGCCGCTTCAGAATCGCTTGCTCCTTTTCTTTGCGCTGGGCGCTCTTACATAAGATAAACAGTTCCGCTTCAAAATCGGGATCTTTCACCACTTTGACAGCGATATCCTCTTCGACTTCCTCCCATTCTTCCTCCGTCAAGGCCGTTTCAAAATATTTGAGCATACTCCGCGGTGTTCCCACCACGTACTGGGCGCCCCGCTCACGGAGCATCTCGAGATTATCTTCGCTCACCACACCCCGGTCAAAAACCCATACGCGATTGGCTTTGCCGTATTTGCCTTCCATCAACTCCACGATCTCATCAAGGGTTGTGGTATCATTTCGATTCCCAGGAAATACTTCATAGCCCACGGGCAGTCCTTCCCGCGTCACCACCAATCCAATGCAGACCTGAAGGCAATCAGGACGATGATCCCGGCTGTGGCCACGCTTGGCTTGGAGATTGATTTTGCACTGCCCTTCAAAATAGGTGCTGGTCACATCATAGATAAGAAAATCAAACCGTACCCCAAAAAGATCGCGGTATTGCTCCTGAAGATGCCGGCTTACGTTGTCCTTATGGATAAGCAGGCGATCCAATGTCCGGTACAATCGGTCGTCATTGACTTTTTCTACCGCGACTCCCAAAAGATCGGACAACGCCGTTTTCTCATACCAACTTTCGGCGATCGCAAGCTCCGAGCTGGGCGCACAAAGACGCGCCAACACACTCACGCAAAACATGGTTTTCCATTCGATTTCTTCGGCGCCGGGAATCTGAAGTTTCTCAAAAAGCTCATCGAATTTCAATTTTCTCCACAACAATAATCCCAAATAACTGCCGCCGAATTGCCTTAGATTCTCTACCTTGATATTTCTTAAATCCACCGCTGCCCATTCGGGAATCTTTTCAGGCTCTTGATCAAATAAAGTTTTTTGTCTCGAGCGAATGCCTTGAACGATTCTTCGGATTTCTTCCCAACCGATCCGTTCCTCTCTGTCCATTCCAGGAAGTTTCCCGATCGTAGCAACGACACGCTGGCGCGGTCCTCTGGCCGTGCGTACTGATTCCACCAGCGTCCAGTATTCGTAAGTCCCTCCCTTCTTCCTCTTTCGATTTCGCCTAAGAAACATATGCCTATTGTCAATTGTTTCTTAGATCGGTTCAAGAGGGTGGTCTCCACTACACGCGCTTTTTGAAAAATAAATCCTTCTCGGACATGCACTTACGCTTCCTCGCTTCCTCAAAAAAGGCCATTCTCTAGCCAAACTGCGGAACTTGGGCTA
>CAYJOT010000064.1:0-1917 GCA_964371935.1 uncultured Candidatus Saccharibacteria bacterium
TTCTATCGCAGTCTATCCACTAAATATACCTGTCTAAATTTTCCAGTCCATTATACATATTCTATTATCACTTTGAATTACGAAACTCCGCAAACCCCAGTTATCCACAGTACAGGTAAACAGGATCCGTTTGTGTTCCCGATAGAATTCGCGTTCAAGCTTCTCCGAGACATACTCCGCATCAGCCACAAAGATGCCATTCATGTCATCGTTCAATTTCTGGAATACCTTGGCGCCATGGGTATTGGCAGGACTGAACTTGTTCGCAAGCATTGTTTGATTCAGATCAGACGTCAGATGCAGTTTGAGCCCGTACATAAAGCCTTTTCCCGAGTGTCCCCATGCGGCAAGGTCTGCCGTCGTCTTAACTTTGAGTGTGTTTGTACAGGGCGAGGGTGATGGTCTCAATGATGGGTAATGATAGTTTTCGACCAGTGGTATTCTCATAGGTGAACAGTTTCAATTTGTGGTACAGAAACGTTACTTTTTCCTTTCATTCGTTGTATACTGCAAGAGTAGGTTTCATACGAATGGCTGTGCACTCCTTCATTACGAGTGCATGGCTATTGGCATGATACCATAGATGAGGGGGTTTCGTAATTCAAAGTAGTTTGTAATCCGCTGTCCGACGAAACAGCAGGCGCGCATCAACAGAAATCCCAGTATGCGAGAGTCATTACCACTTGCGTGGCCGACCAATCCGCTATTTGTTCATTATTGATGCACAGAGGCGGAGCGGAACAATCCCCTATGGGTCTTTGTCGCCAGAGGCGACCGACAGGGTCAGGGTAAGTAATGCCGCTTCGCTTCTCTACACTCTACCGGAAAAACAAAAACCCCAGTAGAGACTTTCTCTCATACTGGGTGTGGGGGGAATTCCGCCGCGCCCGAGCGTTCCGCCGGAGTGAAGCGGAGGCGGGTCAGTTGCTCTCAAAATGGTTTCGCGCAAAGTTTAGAATATCCCATCATCTTGCTTGATGTATTTTTGTTGCGGTAGTATTCTTATAGATAAGAAGGGTACCACGGATATGTTCGTGGATATATTTTTTTGATAAGACGCAACACCATGACTAAATTTGATTTTTTGAAAACTGCTCTGCGCGACTACAAAGTCGGCGCTTTTTTGCCGAGTTCGCGTCATAGTTTGAATCGCGTGCTTGAGGAGCTTGGATCCGAGTGCGCGTATGTGGTGGAATACGGTCCGGGCGACGGCGTATCAACGCGCGCGATCTTGGAGCGGGTGTTGCCCGCGGGCCGCATGATTGTGATTGAATCCAATCCTGATTTTTTACCGGAGCTGAAATCGATTCATGATCCGCGGCTCGGTATTATAAGCGGAGATGTCCGTGTGCTATGCGAAGAGCTTGGAAATCTTGGCCTGCCGCGGATTGACGCGGTGATCTCAAGCATCCCGTTTTCATTTTTTCCGGCGCGCGCGTGCGCATCAATTGTCCGGCGCACGTTTGATGCGTTGGCGCCCGGGGGCAGATTTATCGTGTATCAATATTCGCCCCTTATGGTACGCTACCTGAAACAGTATTTTCCCGTGGTGCGCATCCGCTTTGAGCCGCGCAACATCCCGCCCTATTTTATCATGACCGGGGAGAAGTAGATATTGATTTTCTCCTTATTCCATGCTATTTTAACCCCGCTATCACACATTCACGGAGGCGTGGGTGAGCGGTTGAAATCGCCGGTTTCGAAAACCGGTAGGGGAGCAATCCCCTCGGAGGTTCGAATCCTCCCGCCTCCGCCAAATTGCACTTTCAGCAAAATCATAAGATGTTGCCTCGGCGCGTTGCGCCTCGGCATGGTATTTTTCCGCCAGAATCCAAGCATTTTTGAGGGGGAACGAAAGCGTCCGGTCGGCAATGCGGAAGTTCGAACCAATCTTTTTGAGAAAATCCCGAATCCTTT
>CAYJOT010000065.1:0-1888 GCA_964371935.1 uncultured Candidatus Saccharibacteria bacterium
TTTACAAAGTAATTTCCAAAAATGCCTCCGGCAAGACGATAGAAAAAAGCGGATTCGACGAGCTCACCACAAGCGGATTTGAATTCAATACTCTTTACAAACAGAAAAAAATTGCTGTCGCACCCACTATCTCGAACATACGCGTTCAGAATGTGGGAACATCAACCGCGGTCGTTGTCTTTACTACCGATCTGCCGGCTACCGGCAGGATACATTACGGTACGACCACGGGGTACGAAGAAACCGATGGCGGGCACGGCGCGCTTCTTACTGCGCATAGCCATCCGCTTTCCGGACTAACGCCAAATACCCTCTATAACTTTGAAACACTGGTGTGGGATGCTTCCGGAAACCAAACTATTTATAAAAATATGAAATTCACCACGCTTCCGAAAGCGGCGACTGAAGAATCTCAACCTGTCGCTCCGGCTCCCGCGCCAACTCCGGCTCCAAGCAGGTCATCCGGCGGTGGGGGCGGAGGCGGCGGCTACTACTATGTGCCGCAAAAAATTGTCGGTAAACCAGTCGTAACTAAAGTCGATCCGCGCGATGAAGAAGTTCTTTTTGTCTGGCAAAAAGCAAAGCCCGAAAGCGGACTCAAAACCATTATCGTGAGAAATGATAGCGGGTATGCTTCCTCGCCGACACAAGGAGAGGAAGTGTATCGAGGCAACAGCGGCCGTTTTGCCGATACTGATCTTACAAACAAACAAACATATTATTACTCGGTTTTCCGCGTGAGCGAGACAGGAACATATTCCGCCCCGATTAATTTCACAGTCGTGCCAAAACAAGATAAGACGCAAACCAACATTATCGCCACGCCTCCAGTGGTGCAAAAGACGCCGATCTACACATTTTCCAAAACACTTTCTCGCGGCGATGAAAATAAAAAAGTGGAGCATTTGCAGGTTTTGCTCGCGTCGGAATCTTCTCTATATCCAAAAGGCCTCATCACGGGATATTTCGGTCCCTTGACGGAACATGCGGTTACAGAGCTCCAAAAGCGCTATGAGCTTCCGGTAACCGGAGTGGCGGATACCGCAACGCTCCGAAAACTGGAGCAACTCTCCAGTATTGAGATTACCAAAGACAAGGCGGATGTGCACGATAAGGCCTTGACGAGAGATTTGACGGTTGGCCGTATCGGCGCAGATGTCTCGATAGTACAGCAGTTTCTCGTTAACGCTGAAGTATATCCGGAAGCTCTCGTGACCGGCTATTTCGGCGCTCTTACCAAATCAGCCGTACAAAGATTTCAACAGGAACAGAACATAAATCCGGCGTATGGCTATTTCGGCCCGATCACAAAGAAACGCATGTTGAACCTGATCAGGCTCCGAAGCGTCTCGTTCTGATCGCCTGTCTTTATTTAACTATACAAATCGTTCCCCGCCTACGCCGAGGCTTCGACGGGCAGGCAAGCTCTCAAATTTGGTTTTACCCCCACACCAAAAATTTTGGTGTGGAGGCCTGCCTCTGGCAGGACGAGCTCCAAAAGGTCTTTAATCTTTCGCATATTTCGGAGACTTCCGTTCCAATTCAGTTCCTTGATGGGCACAAGGCCAAAAAAGCAAATTGCTTTGCTTTTTTGCGCACTTGCGCCGGGCGGAGCCATGTTTTTTGCAGCAGCAAAAACGGGCAAGTCAGAGTCGTGGAATTTTGCGAGCGGCGGAGAGCAAAATATCCCTGACCACAATGGCACAAGAACTACTTCTTTTTTTGCGTTGGTGCCGACCGCAGGCATGTTTTTGTTTGCGGTACTCCGCAAGGCAAAAATGCCGAGGTGAGGTCGCGCAATTTTTCCGTCAGGAAAAATATGCGCGACCATAAGGTGGGCGGTGCAGGACTCGAACCTGCGGCCTGATGAGTGTAAATCAACTGCTCT
>CAYJOT010000066.1:0-1675 GCA_964371935.1 uncultured Candidatus Saccharibacteria bacterium
CATGTACCGGCTCAACCAAGGCACCAACGAGAAACCGACCCCTGACGACCTTGCCATGCTCAAAAAACGCTGCGGAATCAGCAAAAATTGAAAAGAACTTCGGTGGCGTACTTTTTTGACTTTTGGAGCATCAAGTGCTACAAATAGTTTATGGTTGATCTCTCCATCCCCATCATTCTTGGTACGGCACGTGAAGGACGCCGCTCGGAACATGCGGCGCGGTTTGTGCATGAGGCGGTAAAGGCACGGGGTGATATTGAAAGTGATTTTTGGGACGTACGGGATTTCCGGCTTCCGGCAACGAATGATAATCGTGAATCTTCTGCTTTAGTAAAAAAGTATCGGGAGATGATCGCTGGCGCGGACGGTCTGATTATTGTCACGCCAGAATATAATCATGGCTACCCGGGAGAGTTGAAGATGATGCTTGACATGGCTTATGAGGAATACGAGCGCAAACCCGTGGCACTGTGCGGCACTGGCGGGGGCATGGGCGGCGTGCGCGCAGTGGAACAACTGCGTAATGTCATCATCGAACTCAAAGCAACACCGATACTTGAGGCCGTATATTTTTCAAATATTGGCAATCTCTTTGATGCCGAAGGCAAGATAACGGATGAGGCATACCACGAACGGGTCAAAAAACTTATTGATGAACTTGTCTGGTACGGCCAGGCACTCAAGCAGGCGCGACAATCAGACACACGCGTTACATAGCAGCTATGACCCATGCGGCCTCCACAAACACTCACGTCAAAGCTATTATTATCTTTGGCAGTTCACGCAGTACCGGCAACACCATGCAAGCGGTGGAGGCGGCATTCAATTTAACGCAGATTGAGCTTATAGATATCGCAAAAGCCAATATCACTTTGTACGACTACGAGCACCGGAATGCGGGCGACGACTTCATCGCGATAGCAGAAAAAATGAGTGCCTCGAACATCATTATTTTTGCGACGCCAGTTTACTGGTATGCGATGAGCGGCCAGATGAAGATGTTTTTCGACAGGATAACTGATCTCATGCAGATCCGAAAAGATGTGGGACGCTCGTTGAAGGGTAAAAAATGCTATCTCATCACTTCGGGGACCGATCCGGAACTGCCCTCGGGCTTTGAAGAATCTTTTTCGTTGACATGCAAATATTTTGAAATGGAATACAAAGGTGCATTTTACTACCATGTGAAAAAACAACTCTCCATACCACAGACCAGTAGTGATGCTGCTCGCGAGTTTGGCAGAAAAATCTTGAACAGCACTTGACACGGCATGATAATATGCGATATGGTTATGTTACGGTAAGTATTGACCGAACATGAAAAAGTTCTTTAATTATGAAACTCTACTATTTTTACGATCAGGAAGCTGATATATTCTATGCCGCTCAGGGCAAGCCGTCTTCGCGCGTCAACACCCGCGAAACCAGCGACGACGTACTCTTGCGCGGCTTAGTCCCAAAACAGAAAAGATAGTTGGCTTTACGATTCTGAACTTCCGCAAGCGTCTTGAAAAGACAAACCGCCCCATAGCCCTTCCCATTGAAGCAAACCTTATGCCCGCATGATTTTTTTCTCAATTCATTATGAATCGCCCCGTATACGCACACATTGATTCAAAAAAGCAGAAGAAAACCCTTCTTGAGAAGGCGGACTTTTGTATGCGTAGAGCTTGGT